>NZ_CEYLVT010000340.1:0-5628 GCF_982860115.1 Moorena sp. | reverse complement strand
GCCTCAAACTCTTAACCCCGACTCCCGACTCCCGACTCCCGACTCCCGACTCCCGACTCCCGACTCCCGAATCTTAATTCTAAATTCTAAATTCTTAATTCTAAATTATTAATTCTTAATTGATGAATCCATCTCACCATTCAGGACGTTTGTCCAGAAAAAAATCTTACAGAAGAAACTGGTCAATTCCTCTTTTAGAAGTAATTGCTTTAGCGTTATGGGGAGTTTTATTGTTGAAATCCTGGCTAACTGGTGAGTTAAGCTTATTAATTCATCCCAATTACTTTAGCTTGGTAGTTATCACTGGTTTAATTTTATTGTTAATATCAGGTTTGAGGTTATCCCAACTGCTGAAGTTAGAGCGTCAACACCGCTTAGGTAAGGGAGTAACTAGGCCAGCTGTTCAACATACAACCTTATTTCCCCCTAGTTGGAGTAGTGGCTTCCTAATCGCTACGGCAATGGTTGGTTTAATCGTTACACCCAAAGCATTTACTAGCCAAACCGCACTACACCGGGGTATTGCCGACGCCCCCACCATAACGCGATCGCAACCGCAATCCTTTCGTAGTGCTAGCAATCCTGAGAAGCGCACCCTAATTGAATGGATCAAGCTTTTGAATGTTTATCCTGAACCCGATGCCTATACCGGTCAAAAGGTAAAAGTCGATGGTTTTGTAGTCATTCCTCCTAATCTCCCTCCAGACCATCTCTTAATTTCTCGGTTTGTGATTACCTGTTGTGCTGCTGACGCTTATCCTTTAGGTTTGCCAGTAAAACTTAATGAAAACCGTAATGATTATCCGTCTGATACTTGGATCGAGGTTGAAGGTAACATGATTACTGAAACCCTGGATGATAAACGCCAGCTGGTGATTGAAGCCAGTGGGATTAAGAAAATTCCTGAACCGGAAAATCCTTATTATTACTAAACTTCCCACACTACATTTCCCCACACTTTCCAGACAACCGCCAAGACCCATTTGGTGTCACGGTAGTTGGATTAGCGGTCAGAAAGATATTGCCATCAGCATCAATCATCAAGCCTTGAGCTTCTATAATCCGTTTTGGCTTAGGGGTAGTGGGGGGCTTAACGGGGGGATTCACCAATGCCGTACGGGAGCGATAACGTCCACGAGCAGAGGGGCGGCGTAGGTCTTCCCAATGGCTATTGCTGCTAATTTCACCTGGGCGAGGGGGTAAGCCGCCACGTCCAGTATTGATCAACCTACTGCCAGTGCTATTACCCGGTTGACAGCCCTGGTCAAATTGAGCCTTGCCCGGTTCCGTGGGTAAGCTGTTTGGTTCGCGCTCCAGAAAGTCATTGTTAGTGTTGAGAGTTACATCACCGTCTGTGCTACCAGTCGCATCTATATCATTGGTGCCATTATCTGGTAAAGCTGGGCGCTCTTCAATATCACCAAAGATGCTGAAGGCATTGATAATTATATTACCTCCTTGACCCATGGGAGCTTTAGCAATGATATCGCTACCATTACCACTAGTTGCGGGAAAAGCAATTAGTAATGGGTCATCATTAGGATTATCATTACGGTTATTATCAATAGTTATATTACCTCCGTTAGCATCTGATAAAGCCTCTAAAGCCTCTGCGGATATCAGGCTTTCGTTTTTGATCTGTATTAGGTCTGATATGTTTAGTGTGATATTTGCTCCTGGTTCACCAGTTGTGGGAGTTTGAGCAGTTTTAGCTTCTAGTGTTCCATTGTTGAGCAACAAAGAATTAGCATTAATTATCAAATTGCCAGCTATCCCTTTATCGCTGGTTACGGTTATTATCCCTTCATCCTCAACCTTCAGGGAATCAGTATGTATGGTGATTGTACCGGCTTGATCAGTCGCTTGATCTCCTGCAGCGCTGGAAATGACTCCATCATTAACAGTTAGTGTATTGGTGGTTAATATAATATCTCCACCTCTCCCATTGCCGTTCGTGCTAGCATCTATGCTCCCACCATTAGTCATAGAAATGGAGTTAGTTTTAATTTCAATCTCACCACCATTGCCTATCCCTCCTGATGACACACTACTGAATACACCACTCGGACATGCAGATCTATCGCACTCAAGGGGGTTGTCATCACTCCTTATCCCATCTAAGATGACCTGATCTGCCTTAATTGTCACCTTACCCCCATTTCCTTTTCCTACTATATCAGAAATAATGCCAGCACCATTGGTTAGAAAAAGTGACCCAGTTTCTATGGAGACATCGCCGCTATTACCCTCGCCCGTTTTGTTAACCCTACTGAGGATAGAACGAGGACCTTTATCCAAGGTGACTGTCTCCGTAGCAAAAATCTCTACCTCACCTGCATCCCCTTTCCCTAGGGTGTTGGATTGCAGCGAGCCATTAGTTAAAATAACAGACCTTGCCTCAATCTTAATATCACCAGCATTACCTATACCTCCTCCCTCCACACTAGTGACAGCAGTACCAAATTGGGCACTTCCGATACCGCCAAAGGTCACTTGATCACGGGCAAAAATTTCAATATTCCCGGAGTTACCAATGGAGTCGTCATTGGGCGATAGATCTCCAAGTCTGACTTGCATTTGAGCGCCACCAGTTACAAACAAGGAACCTGTGCTAATCGAAATACCACCACTGTTACCTTCGGCACCTTCTCTGATAATATTGACTGGACCAGTTACTCGATCAGTGAATGTCTTTCGTCGATCTGGTGATAATCCGTCAAAGGTAACTGTGTCATCCGCAACAATGGTAATTTTCCCAGCATCTGCTTGACCAAAGGTACTGGTTTCGATTTGAGCACCGCCTGTGGCAAAGAGTGACCCAGTATCGATAGTGATATCCCCAGCTTTTTCGGTGCCAAAGGTATTGCTAATAATGAAACTTTTGTCACTTTCAAGGGATATTTGACCATTTGTAATCAAGGTAATATCCCCTGCTGTCCCAGAAGCGGAAGAGGCATCAATCCGTTCGCTTATTTCAATCCCACCACGATAATCAATCAAGACCGAGCCACCATTTCCTGAAAACCTCTGGCTATTCAATATCTTGAAGTTATTTTTATCCGTACCGTCACCAGTCAGAATTGAACTAATTTTAAGGGTATCACTAACTAAGGATGGGTTAGGTTGATACTGATTCGTTAACAATACCAGTCCATTGGGAACATTAATCGAGACCTCGCCAATTTCGATATTTGCACTAGTAGCAGCACTGCCAAAGTTAGGCGCAAGGTTACCACTATCAGTATTTCCTGGAAAACCGCCCAGTAATGTCCAATCGATGCCAGCCCGGATATCTAAGGTAGGTTTGTTACTGCCATCAATCACTACAGAGGTTCCCGCTTTGTCCGATAAGGTCACATTGGCTAGACTAGCCAAGAACGGATTGGAGTTATTAGGGCTAATCCCTTTGTTAGCTGTATCGGTAGAGTTAATTTCGATGTCACCAACGGTAACACTCCCTCCTGCCAAAATATGCAATGATGCTCCGGTATAGTTTCCTAAACTGACATCCCCATTGGCCAGAATAATGGGATCCTGCACACTGACTAACGTCAGAGGTGACCCATCCAACTGCTCAATGGTGAGATTTCCGCCAACGGTATAGTTAGCATCCCCTGCGATGGGATTTTGCGATCGCAACTGTAAATCATTAGCAGCCAATAAACCGCTATCGGAATGGTTATTTGCTGTAATATTAATTGACTGATTCCCCTCAATTAACAGCGAAGCACCTGCTGACACCCTCAAGGGTTGCGCTACACTATCGCTAATGGTGACCGTATCTTCTGCCAACAGAGTCACATTCCGACCAGCCTCCAGTTGACCCTGTAAATCCAGGTTGCCAGCCGCGAGAGTTAAATCTTGTCCTACTGCTAAATTCCCAGCATTTGTAATTGTTGTCCTGGGGTCATCTTGGCCATACTGCAATCCTGGAGTAATATTAATGGTTAACAGTGGCGGGGCTTGTGGGGATGTGGCACTAAACTCTTGCCCATCACCGAATACCAAACTATTAGCAGTAGACGCAAAAAACGAACCAGCGACATCTAATCTGGCTTGGGATCCAAACACAATACCATTGGGATTGAGCAAAAACAGATTAGCTGATCCATCTACTCCCAAAGTGCCGAGAATATTGGATAGATTCCCCCCGGTTACCCGTGTTAAAATATTGTCGATACCAGAAGGATTAGCAAAATAAACCCGTTGTAGTTCCCCAACATTAAATTCCTGGAAACTGTGAAATAGGTTAGCCCCTCGTGTTGCGCCACCTTCGATCACATCTCCTATTTCTCCTCGGACAGTGGTATTAGGTATTACCACAGACCCTTCTGCACCCAATGTCCCATCCGGAACTATGTCAGCCAAGGCATAGTTTCCCGAAATACCTACAGTTACCCCACCCAGAGTGAGCGACATTGCTGTAGCCAAGCTTCTGGTAAGGGTGAGCACCCGCTTTCCTGCTCCCATATTCAGTTCAAGTTATTTTTTGCGTTCGCTTAGCGGCTCCTGGGTCGCATCGCGTTAGAGTTATTCTATCAATAAATCGGTTGATGTAATTGTAAGCATTCAGCTATCAGCCATTCCCGTAGCGTGGCCAACGGCCAAGGCCAAACACTGACTCCTGAGTGCTGACATTAAACATGCTGCCGGATATTTTTGTTCATTTTCATATAAAATTCCTCCTTGTTGGCATTATCCGGAAGCCCAGCTGTTTGACCATCACCAAGCTCCATAATAATCCAATCATCATTAGTCTTCTTAGCAATATCCATGGTTAAAAAATTACTATCTATTGCTTTGGCAACTTCAATAAAAGGCGTGAGGTCTAGTATTGTATCACCATAGTCACCTTCATCCCAGTAATTAAACAGTTTTACCAATTTGCCAAAAACAAAGAATAGTCTATACTCTTTGGTCAATGGCATACCACTTTTTGAATGTTTTGTTAAAAATTCCAGTTGTTCAAATTTGCGGAACACCAGCCCTTCATTCAATGCCGAACCTCGCAGCTCTATAAACCTTTCTACTATCTTCTTAACGTTATCTTTATTGGATGCATCTGGAATAAAGCAGGCTTCATGCCAGTTATGCTTTTCTGATTTTACATAATCCTTTACAATAATAGGAGCGTTGCCAAACTCATCGGTCAGGGAATTAATCACTTCAAACTTAGTCATTTCCTGACCCACTGTCCAATTCGATTTTGGAGTTAAAGCCTTTATTTTTGGATAATACTCAGGTAAATAGTGACAATATTTGAATTCTGCTGGAGTATTGATAAGTTTGAGATTCTTGTTTAAAAGTCCATCATAAAGTAACCCATAGGATGAAGGCGTTAACATCCATCCACGATAAATAGCTAATTCCTCAACTTCGGCATTTTCCACATACCTTAATGCACGACCTACCTTGCCATCAGTCAAGTCTTCAAAGCTGAAGAGGGAAGTTTTGAAGCCAGCTCCAATAGCAGCTTTTCTCTCGTCTTCGTAATCAGGTTCTATCAGTTTATGCTCAAAAACGCGATCGCAAAATATTACTCTCATTTCTCTCTCCTCTCCCCAAACTATTCCCCCGATTCCCGATTCCCGATTCCCGTTCCCCTCCTGGGAGGGGTTAGGGGTGGGT
>NZ_CEYLVT010000339.1:0-5677 GCF_982860115.1 Moorena sp. | reverse complement strand
TCAGGAGCCGCTAACCAGGCATTCAGGAACGGCGCAAGGCGAGAACGTCCGACAAAATGGGTTTTGAATGATTCTCCGCCAACCCCCAATGTGGTCGAATTTGTGCTACAACCAATCGCTCCGCGCAACTGAGTGAGATGACCGGCCCAAGCATTATAGCCAATGACCAACAAATTACTGGCAATAAAATCTTGATGCCAATTCGATCCATCGTTTGTTTCACTCATTAGAGACCCCCAGCATAAAATGGACACCGGGCAGATTTTCCCGAATCAGTCGAATTGATTCGATCGTTGCTTTGGCATTTGCCCGATCCTCCTCAATCCCAGTTGAAATCGGTAGGGCTAAGGTGTCATAGCACTGTAGGTTGGGTGAAGCGTTTTTAAACCTTATATCTCTTGTGGAACTGGCATCAGTTTCAGTGCTTTGGTAGTGCCGACTTTTGATGGGGAGAATGGTAATGTGATGATGTTTGAATATTTTAAAAATTCTTTTGCGCCTCTGTTTCGGGAGAGCGATCGCTGGTTGGATGTGGGTTTTATGACCGTGAGTGAATATATTGATACTTATTTATCAGCAGGAGCAACAACAGAGGTAAGGTTGAAGTCAACAGGAGGTTCGTGGATAGGAGGTCATCAGCAATGGCAAGAGGGAGACTTACGACAACAGGTATTGGTGGCAGTTGAAAAGTTGAGTCAAGATTATGCGAAGGTTGTAGAGTCTGGGGAGGGTTCGGATGAAAAAATGAGAGCGTTGTTGTTGTGTGAAACCAGTTGTTTTGTTTATTGGGGTTCTGATTTTTGGGCGCAACAGGCAAAGTTGTTTATTGAGTGGGCAAGAGGTATAGTTTGATAGAGTTTTTTGATGGGTAGACTAGAGTAGGAACATTTCTACAAGGTTTCAATTGAGTTCTGCCCAAAATTACAAATTTTTAGCAAGTGGTTATAGCCGAAGGAAGAAGTAGGGTAAAATTGCAATTTTACCCTACTTCTTCCTTACCTTCGCACTTACAATACCGATGCTACCGGACATGATATAATTTATCAATTAATTACTATTGTGAAGTTGTTTAATCCACTTATCTAATTGTTTGGTATTTGCAAAACCCAGACACAGGTTCATATTAGCTCCTTGTTGGTAGCAAGCATCAACAATTGACTTTTTCTTGAACTTAAAAAAGGTTTCTAGTTCACCTAGACAAGTTTGTCGAAGCACTGAAGTTTTATCTGAGTCACAAACCCCATATAAATGAATTTTTCTGTCTTCAGTTGGCTTTTCTGCCCATGCTCGTTCAAAAGCTTGATTAAGTTCAGTTACAGAATTTTCAGTTGTTCCTGTACTAACACAAGCGAAGGCAGGTGTAGCTGTAACCGATAAGATAATAATGGTTAGCAGTGTAATCAGCCATTTGCGGTATTTTCCTGTTGATAATTTTTTTAAAAGTTTCATTGATTCTTTCTGCTTATTGTTGTGGTTTTTTGTGGGCAAGTTAGGTAACTATTGTAAGAAATTGTTTTTCACTCATTCTATTTTATTCTTCCATTCCCAAGAACCAATGCAACCTGTTACTAGCTTTTGCATACACCCAATGTTAGAACAACTATCAAGAGGAATATTGTCTGTAAGTTCGCCTAATCTAACTGTCATATAGGAACCTAACTGCAAAAATCACTACTTGTACATCAAAAGATACATTGAATATCACAACTGGCTAACGCTCTACCTACTTCCAGAGGACTAAGAGATGTGCCAAAGTTTAGAGCACAATTGATTGTTTTTTTAGGCTGTCACGAATGCGAGGTGCGACCAGGAAAATCCCTCCCTCACATATCCAGTGGTATTATTTTTGACAGGACTTACGCAGTACAGCTGTATATGGTGTATCTATCCAGCATTATTCTCAATATTGCCACTACAATTAGTGCCGTTGCGTAAGTCCTGTTTGATTAGGACTTAATCAGGAGGACAGCAGCGAACTTTTTGTCCAGTCCAGCAACAAGATCCATCGCCACAGTCGCTCGTCTCACAACTCCAACCATGAGGGCAGGTAGAGCAGTGGGCATCACAGAAAGGTGCTGTGCCATACCATGATGTACACTCCTGCGGTGTCACTCCTGCCACTGCAACTGATGTACTTGTATTGCGCATAACGGGTTGAGATTGAATAGGAAGGTTCATTTTTTTATCCTTATTTCAGAATTGATTGTTCGTTTTTAGGTGTCACGAATGCGAGGTGCTAGCAGGAAAATCCCTCCCTCACGCAGACTTCAGTAACGGTAGTTTACGAGTCGCGCTAACGAAACCCTACCGCTATGAATTCTGGTACAGCTATTGGCAGGGGGTGTGGCATTTGCCATTATAAAAGCAGGATTTGCCCCCTGAATTCTTACAATTGTGAGGATCTTTGTGATTAAGGATTTTGCCAGTACAATTCTTGCCACTATAGCAGTCGGTAGCTATCGCTGCATTCAAACCATTTTTTGCTTTTAGTTTTGTTGTGCTTACACTTCTGATTACAGGTTGAGATTGAATAGGAAGATTCATTTTTTTTATCCTTATTGGAGAATTGATTGTTTGTTTTTAGGTTAGGCATCACAAATGTGAGGTGCTATCGGGAATATTCTTCCCTCACATATCCAAAAAATGAACTCAAAAAACTAACAAACGCTAGATTTAATAACTGCAACCAGGGATAATACTATAGGCTTATCATCCACCTTCTTAACAACATAAATCGTAAGTAAGGTTAGAGGGAGCTATCGAGCTGGTTTCAGAAAATTTAGCTGTTTCTCATCTTGAGTATTTTTGACCACTTGTAGTTAAGACTGAGACCAAGAACGCACTGTACCGATGGTTACAGGAATGACGTCACTAACATCAACGGTGAATCGAAAGACTCGGTTAGAGCGTTGGTTATTTTCTGGATCGAAGAAGATTAACTTAACGTCATAACAATCGGAATCAGGACGACAAATAGGACTTTTCTCTACGCTGATAGAATCAAGAACTCTCCGATCGCCTGTTGCCTGAGCGATCGCCACGGAAGCCTGGAAAGCATTAGTAGCGGAGAAATTCAATGCCCGCTCTTCAGGGGTTATCCCTAAATTACGATAGTCGTAATAAACTCGATTCAAATAATCTTCAATCTGAGACTGTAAGTTCTCCTCTGTGATATTTGCAGCAGTTATTTGTGGCATTACTGCTGTTACCAAAGCAGAAACAGACCAGCTGTACATTCCTCGAACTTCAGGAATAATTACTGGAACAACTTGACCAGACATTAAGCGTATACTACCACTAATAGATCCTGGAACCGAGATACGTTCGATGTTTTCATCTCCTAAATAGGAAACAAGTCGCTCATAAGTGATGCTAGCATAAGGACCAGCAGGTTTAATGGCATAGATGGGGGTAGCATCTAAATTGAGAGTCCAAGTTAAAGATTGAGCTTCATAAGGACGATCGCTGAGATACTGAAGCAGTGTCATATCAGGAGGCATTGCTTGGGTAAAGGAATCTCGGCGAGCTTCAGTACCAAAATCAGTACCTAATTGGCCAATCGCATAAACTGTCTGTATGGGGCCACCACCTCCGCAGCCACAATCTCCATCCGCTCCTGAAGGAGTAATAGAAGAAACTGTTTGATTATTGGGAGTTACCATCATGGGGTTAACTGTATTATTGGAAATATTGGTAGGCATAACTGGAGATATTTTGGCTTCTGCTGCTTGTATACCCATTGCTGCTTGGGGAACAGTTGCTTGCGAACTGGGGTTAGTCCCTTCAATGGTTTGAGTTGGCTCTATTTCAATCTCATTGACTGGATTAGTTAACTCTCGATCAATGTTGTTAACTTCACTGGGCTGTACCATAGTTTCTTCTAATGTTTGATCGGACACTGATTTAATTCCTCCTTGTGTGATTAGTGTATAAGCTCCAAAAAAGTTAAGACTGCCAACTAAACAGCGAGACTTATCTAAACTGTTTTGTTCGTTACAAGGCAAAGCACTTTTAAGAATAGCTTCACGAATACCATGGGGATCGGGTTTTTCCCCCCGTTGCAATTGAATACTGAGTAAAAGAGCTACAATTCCTGAGACAACAGGAGTCGCAAAGCTAGTTCCACTTCTAAGGGTTGTCTCTCCCCCAGGAGTCGCACCCAAGATGTTTTCACCCAGAGCAAGAATCCCGTGATTTTGGTAAGTTTTGCCCCAATTACTAAAACCGAGGGGATTACCTTGAGCATCCATTGCTCCTACTGCTAGAACTGATTCCAGGGCAGCAGGAATATGAAGACATTCGCAACCATCATTTCCCGCAGCAGCAACGATGAGAACGTTCTTTTCTTGGCACAAACGAACAGCATTAGCTAGTAGTTGGTCAGATTCTGGGGAAGCCGTCAACTGACCACCACTGATGTTAATAACGTTGGCTCCTTCTTGGACTGCTTGGGTAATCGCTCGTGCTAGGTCAATTTGAGAACAGGGAGCTATATTATCTCTTTTCCCACTACTGAAAATAGGTAGGATTAACCCACGACAACTAGAAGCGATCCCCTGAACCGAACTACCCTGTTGACCAAAGATAATGCTGGCAACATGAGTTCCATGTTGAGATGCAGCACCTCCATCAGCTACACCAGACACTAAGGTTGTGCGCTGAACGATATTGGCTCCATGAAAGCATGGATGGGATAGGTCAACTGGTCCATCAAGAATGGCAATGCATACGTCAGAATCACCAAGAGATTTGTTCATTAGCGAACTGAGTTCGGTTGATGTTGCAATATTAGTGACCAAACTTTCTCTCTATCCTCTTTGTTTCATAACCTCTTTTGTCTGTTTTTTTAGCTTTTGTATTTAACTATGATTAAAAAGTATAGGTTTTCTTTTGTAAACACAAGCAAAGTTTGTAATTTTAATAAAAAAGATAAGCACTTAGCACCAGTAAATCCCTAAAGCTATTCCCAATCTAAATTTCAGCTCTCGAAAAGTTAAGAACATCACCGCCATCCCCTACGCAAGTTTCTTAACTTGGGAATTTCTCCAAACTTACAAAGTTAAGCACTGTACTTCCAATTTCATCTAGTAGTTCATTACAATTATGTTGGCGACGGTGCCGGATAATGGGAGCATCTTGCTCTGTTGCTTATTTCCATTAGATATCTCTCAAAATGCAGAGTTTGGAATGGCATAGTAAGGGTTTGATAACCTTTTCTGCAGATGCCTATTAACTTTAATATCCAAAACTGCCAAGTTTGTAAGCATTCAGCTATCAGCTATCAGCTATCAGCATTAAGCTTATGCCCTAGGCGCACGCTGCATTAGGTTGAAGGCTGACGGCTGACGGCTGACGGCTGAGGGAGCATGTCAAATTCGCAGAACAAATGTACTAAAATAACTCATAACTGCTACTGAAGCCCCGAAAACACTGTAGTTCAAGTGTTCTTACAAAATTGACATGCTCCCCAAATATTCGGCGCTTTGTGACATGCTCCCCCTATTACCTATTCCCCATTCCCCATTCCCCATTCCCCAGATAATTTACTAATGTTGCTGCATAAGTGACATGCTCCCTGAGTTTTTCGTGAGATATGAGTTTTTCGTGAGATATGAGTTTTTCTATGAGTTTTTCTATGAGTTTTTCTATGAGTTTTTCTATGAGTTTTATGAGGATC
>NZ_CEYLVT010000338.1:0-5749 GCF_982860115.1 Moorena sp. | reverse complement strand
AATCCTACAAACTTTACATACCAAGCATTTCAGGCTGTTTCGTCGCCCCCCCAGGATAAAAGCTACAAATTTCTGTTAACAAGCAATATGGGAAACACCAGAGATGAAGAAAAGATAAATTATTTTCATTCTGATGCAGGGGAATACAAAAAAATAGTTGACTATTTTGACAAAAAAGTCGATCAAAATATAGAATTATACAAAGTAATAATGGATAAAAATTTAGGAATAAAGAGGATTACACATGACAAGGGTCGGCGGAATAAAGCAAATATAAACTACTTAAGTGCGAAAAGAAATAAGGAAAAATACGAAAAAAGAAAAGCCAATATTGTCAGAGGCATCAGAAGAACTTTAAAAGGTACTGCTTCAAGTAAAGGAATTGATAAAAGCTTGGTACAGAAAGATGTTGAGCAAATTCTTAAACTAGGAACATTAATTGCAACATCAGAAACATTGCGTTCTGGTATAGCGCCCCATATTGCTATTGCTAATCTCCATTTTCTAAAGAGGAATCAATTTTCCTTTGCTGATGTTTTTGGTACGGGAAGTGAAGCTCCAAAGGAGCTTGGTTTTATTGCAGCAGCAAAAGGTGGAGCAGATGCCATGAGAAAGTTTGCTGAAGGAAAGCAAAAAAACTTCGATTTCTTGAAAGGAGTTATAGATGAATTTGAAACGGCTAAAACAGGATTAGGTAAACCCAAAATAAATTTCATGGAACACTCTAAGAAGTATTTTCCCCATACTTTGAAGTAGTGCGATCGCCTCCCTCGTAGTACGATCGCCGATCTTGTAGGGTGCGTTAAGGAAGTGTAACGCACCGCAATCCAACCCAATCCCCAAACTTAAAACACCAAAAAAAGAGGTAAAAATGTCAGAATTAACCGCAATTAAAAACAACGAAATTCTCAAGCCATTCTTTGACCGTAACCAAGACGTTGACTTACTAAGCTTTAAATTCTTCGATCAGAATGCTCTGACCTCATTAAATTGGGAAAGTTTAGACCAAGATCCTATCGTTGATCGTCTCAAAGCCTGCCAACGACTATTGCGCTTGGGTGTTGATGCACAAGAAGCAATGGCTTTATCTGAAAGCGATCGCAAATTAGATTCTGCCTTAGCCATCGCCTCCCTCTCCGAAACTGCCTTTGTGGAAGCGGCTAACTTTAGTAACCCCGAAAAGGCCAAAACAGTTCATCGCCAGGCCAGGGAAAAAACAGCAGGATTAATGGTTTTTTTGGCTAATGCCATCCAGTTTAGTTCCCCACGCCAGGCAACGGCATTATTTGACAGCGCCCAGTCAATCAGGAATAGTTTAGGGGATATTCCCAGCTACCCAGAATTATTCGGCAGTCTGGATTATTTACAATGCGAACCCTGTCAGTCGATTTTTAGCCCATCTGCCTATTTTGTCGATTTAATGCGGATGGTTGAAGAGTATATTGTTGAGACTGACGATAACCTGAGTCTCAACGGTCGTCGCCCCGATTTAGAAAATATTCTCTTGACTTGCGACAATACTAATGATACGGTTCCCTACACCCAAATTGTCAGCGAAGTTTTAGAGGAAAAACTGAAAAAGGAACTGGAAGGAGAGGATGTATTTAAACATCTGGCGACGGTTCTATATCCCCGGAATTTGCCCTTCAATATTTATCTGGAACAGATGCGGATTTATCTCGGCAATTTAGAGACGAGTCTTGCGGATATTTACCAAACATTTCATCCTCAACAACCTGACAGTATGCCTTGGGCAAGGGAGTATTTAGGGCTTTCTCCAGAAGACTATAATTTGATCATCACAGAAAACGCTAATGCTGGAAGTTTGAGCGATCGCTACGGCGTTACAGTGTCGGAATCTGACTTAGGCGGATTAGACGAAAAAGACATATTCCTCAAACAAACAAAACTCTCTTGGCAGGAATTAAATGACTTACTCTATCAAAATCTTTCCTCAGGAGACGAAGGCGAAATTGAAAAAGGCGTAGCTGATCAGTTCTACATCAATCAAGGGTTATCAGATGAAGATACAAATGAAGATACAAAGAAATATATTTACCTGAACGATGAAGACAAAATAAAAATTAAAGTTCTCGATTCAGAGGAAGATGAAGAACTTACCTTGGGGGCACTCGATCGCATCGATCGCTTCCTGCGTCTGGCTGCAAAACTGGATTGGTCTTTTGCCGATTTGGACTGGGTTCTCGCTTCTATCTCCTCTGATGGAACTAAAAAGATTGATGAAAAAGCGATTAAAAAAATTGCCCAAATTAAGCGACTGGAAGTCCAAACCAAGTTGCCCTTAGACGTGCTGTGCAGTTTTTGGCACGACATGAAGACGATAGGGAAAGGTGACAAACCAGAACGCCGCCCTCAAGACTTATTCAATCGCATCTTTAACAACCCGTTTATTTTTCAGGGACAAGAAGAATTTCCGCCTGCAGAACCTTGGGAAATTGATGGCACCGACGAGCGCAATTCTCTGCTGCGAAAGCGCCTCCTGGCAGCCTTGAAATTGAAGGATAAGGATTTTCATGTGCTGGTTAAGGGAATGTTTCCAAAACAGGAATCCATTCCTTTAGACATTGCCAATTTGTCAAGACTTTTCCGGAATGCCCAAGTGCTTAATTTACTTGGATTAAAGGGAGAAGAGTATCAACTGCTGTTAAAGTTCCTCGATCAATCCTTGCAATCCCCTGAAAAACTGGACATCGAAGAACTAATCGCGATCGCTGACTTAGCTCAATGGCTGAAAGCATCGGGTTTCACCCTCTACGAACTCGACTACATTCTCTATGGAATTGAGTCTACTTCTGTGGAAGTCGTTTTGCCAGAAAATAATTTGGAATCCTTAATGGAGAGTTTATGGGAAAACGTCCAACTACCAGAAGGAGACTTAAGTGACGAACAACGAAATGAATTGAATGAAACCATCGCCCAAATGGTTGGCATTGAGCCTGGTTTATTCTCTATCTTAGCCCCGGTGGGTGCAGAAGGAGAAGACTATATCAAACTGCTGTTAACTCCAGTTGAAACAGGAACAGATGAATGGGAGCGGATTGTCCGGTGTTTGAAATACATCTCGCAAATGTACTTGCTGGTTTTCAAACTCCCCCTGACAGATCCAGAAATAACGAGCGTTATCAACAATCGCAAAGCCTACAATATCCAATCCCTGACAGAGCTCAAAGTTGGAGAAGTCGAGACTCTCTACCGATTTAAGCACGAATTAGTCGGTCATTTCGATGAACCCGATAATGGGGTAATTGAATATTTGGAAAAGCCTTCTATCAAAGATCTAGCCGAACTGACAGGCTGGAATCAACAACAAATCCAGCAAGTTATTGACTATTTCAACCCCTCACAAGAAGAACCCTCAGAAGAGGAACCCTCAGGAGAAGAAGAATTCTATGATTCAGTAGAAGGTTTGCTGAAACTCAAGGGATGTTTTGACCTCAGTCTTGACCTGGGCTGTCGCGTTCAGATATTATGCGATCTGTGCGATTTATTGAAAGATGGAGCGGCAAGTGAAGATTGGGAGACTTATAAAAATCAAGCCAACTCTATAGTTAATTTAACCCAAGCAAAGTACGGTTATGAAGAATGGATTGAAGTTTTTGGAAAGCTCAATGGCGCTGTTACAGAACGCCAAAGCCAAATTCTCTCTGAGTTTGCTTTGTGGAAACTAGAGATGGCAAATTTGCGCCAACTTTCGGAATATCTGCTGCTAGATGTGGAGATGACCAGTTGTGCTCGTAATTCTCCCATTCAGTTGGCCATTTTGTCAGTAAAAACTTATTTGCAGCGCTGTCAAATGGGTATAGAACCGGGTGTAAGTGAGGTGAAGATTCCCCCAGTGTGGTGGGAATGGATTATGAATTATCGCCTGTGGGAAGCTAACCGCAAGGTGTTTTTGTACCCGGAAAACTACATCGACCCCAGTTTGCGTCGGGATGCGTCTCCTATTTTTAAGGAATTGCAGGATGAGTTATTGCAGTCGGAGATTACGGCGGCTACGGTAGAAGTGGCCTATCACAATTACTTTGATAAGTTGGCGGAACTGGCAAAGCTGCAAATTGTTGATAGCGGTCGCTTTTTCGTGCAAACGCCAAAAAGTCCCGAACCCATTGAAACGTTGTTGATTTTGGCGAAAACCCTAACTCAACCCCAGACCTTCTATTATCGAACTTGCGAGCGACCTTCCGATAATAAACCCCTGTGGGGACATTGGCAAAAAATTGACCTGCAAATTAACTCGGACTATTTGGCACCTGTGTATGCATTTAATCGTTTGTTTGTTTTTTGGGTGGAGACGAAGGATATTGAAAGACCCCAGGGCAATGATGAAAAACCCGAGGGCAATGATGAAAATGAGACAGTGAAGATTACCCGGGCAACGATTAAGTATTCCTTTCAGAACGTCGCTCAGAAATGGGTGGCACCCCAAGACCTGCTTACAGATGTAGAAATTCCCAATGGTAGTAATAATGTAGACGATTCCAGCTTGGGCGAGGATTTTTGGCAGCAAGTTTACCCTATGGTAGTTCCAGAGCCAAGCCTCCAGTCTGGACTGATAACAAGTGTCTTTGGCGGCTTGCAGTCTGTGTTAGCAAGGGAATTTAATGCCAAACAAAACTCGTTTTTTGAAGAAAGAAAGAACAATATTAAAGATTCAGAATTGAAAGCAACAATTGCTAGCGATTTATTACCAGCTATTACAACTTTCCTAGAAAGATATAATGGTCCAAACCTTTCCCAGGGACGTCTTAATTTAGCAGCGACAACAGTAGAAAATCTAGCTATTTTTGCTGGGGGCGTGAACGCTGAGGCTGAGATTTCGGACAGAGTGGATATTTTTGAATATCAAGACGGGACTTTGGTAAGAAAAGAACACAACCTCAAACTTTCCGTGGGACGTCAGGATTTAGTAGCAACAACAGTAGGGAATCTCGCTATCTTTGCTGGAGGTACTGATGGCGGTTATTTGGACGTAGTGGATGTTTTTGCATACCAAAACGGGACTTTGGTCAAAAAAGAACACAATCTCAAACTTTCCGTGGGATGTTCTCATTTAGCAGCAACAACAGTAGGGAATCTCGCTATTTTTGCTGGAGGCATGACCAGCGAGGATTTTTCGGACGTAATAGATGTTTTTGCATACCAAAATGGGGAGTTGGTCAAAAAAGAACACAACCTCAACTTGTCAGAGGCACGTTCTCGTTTAGCAGCAACAACAGTAGGGAATTTCGCTATCTTCGCTGGGGGCAGTACTCCAAATTATTTGGACGTAGTGGATGTTTTTGCATACCAAAACGGGACTTTGGTCAGAAAAGAACTCAACCTCAACTTGTCAGAGGCACGTAGTTTTTTTGCAGCAACAACAGTAGGGGATCTCGCTATCTTCGCTGGAGGCTTCGATGACAAGGATAATTATTCAGACGTAGTGGATGTTTTTGAATATCAAAACGGGACTTTGGTCAAAAAAGAACACGATCTCGAACTTTCAGTGCCACGTTCTCGTTTAGCAGCAACAACAGTAGGGAATCTAGCTATTTTTGCTGGGGGCTATCACGATCATATTTTGGACGCAGTGGATGTTTTTGAATATCAACACAATAGTTTGGTTAAAAAAGAACGCAAGCTCGAATTGTCAGAGGCTCGTAGGGATTTACCAGCAACAACAGTAGGGAATCTAGCTAGCAGGGGGACAACGAAGCTTGTAACATAGACAGGGCTTGTTCTCTAGCCC
>NZ_CEYLVT010000337.1:0-5930 GCF_982860115.1 Moorena sp. | reverse complement strand
CCTGGGAGGGGTTAGGGGTGGGTTCCGATTCCCGATTCCCGATTCCCGATTCCCTTCTTGAGACGATATAAAAACAATCGTACTTTTATCTTCTGAGCCTTGACTGGTAATCTCTGACTCTTCACCTTTGGCTGCTAATTCTTGTCCGGTAATTAACTCAAAGGCACCGGCAATATTAACCTTGCCCAGCAAACAGCGTTCTGGTTCTTCTACTTCTTCCGGGTCGCAGGGAATGGCACTATTGGTAATAGCAGCACGAATCGCTTCCGCATCGGGAGCTGCCCCTTGTTGTAATTGCAAACTCATTAACAACGCCGAAATTCCGGTAATTACTGGAGCCGCACAACTGGTTCCTTTTTTCCGCACTGCTTCATCGGTTCCCGGTTGTGCCCCCAGAATATTTTCTCCGGGAGCCAGCACCCCTTGTTGATTATACTGGCCACCGAAGTTACTGAACTTGGCTGGTTGATCATTATCTTTGTAGGCTCCAACGGTGAGTACTCCTGGCAAAACTGCCGGAATACACCAACATTCCCCTTTATCATTACCACCAGGGGCAACTACCAGAACGTTATTATCCTGGGCTTGACGCACTGCTTTTTCCAACAGTTCATGGGCCACACCAGATTGGGTGGGGTGACAGGCGGCGCAGTGAATAATATTGGCTCCCAGTTCCAAGGCTTGATTAAAGGCATGAACTAGGTTCAGGGGGTTGATGAAGTTTTCCCCATCCCGGTCAATGGGAATATTAATGCCTCGGCAACCAGGGGCAATCCCTTCAACGGGAGAGTCTGGTTGTCCAAAAATGGTACTGGAAATATGGGTGGCATGGAAATCACAGAAAATCCGATGACGAATCCGGTCGTCCGGAATAGCAGCTTTGAGCTTATCTTGTTTAGTGTCGTCGTCTAAGTCATATAACTGATCAATGTCTCGGAAGACTTTGATCAGATCGGGGTCAATTTCAAGTTCTTCTGACCAAAAGGGGGTAATTCGACTCAGCTTTGCCCCACCGAAACAGGCTCGGTCTAAGTCTACTGAACCATCTAATACTGCGATCAGAAGGCGAGAATCACCGGTGGTGTGGCTTTGGAGTTGGGTGAAGCCGGGGATGGTGGAGAGGTCGGGCATTTTTTTTTAAGGTTATGGATGGGGAATGGGGAATTAAGAATTAAGAATTGAGAATTTAGAATTGGGAGTGGGGAGTGGAGAGTGGGGAATCGGGAGTCGGGGATAATTTGAACAGCAGCAACGGGCAAGATGCCCGTTCTACTAAGATCGCTATTCTACTAAGATGGCTATTTTACCAAGATGCGCGTTCCCGGAAAATCTTACCATCAAATAGTCACACATTGACTAGACTTCGTGGCAGTTGTCCGGAACAGGTAACAGTGGACAACAATTGAGGCAAACACAATCATAGAGCTACTTTGGCAAGAGTTCTATTGACTATCTACTCCTCCCAATTCTAAATTCTAAATTCTTAATTCTAAATTCTAAATTCTAAATTCTTAATTCTTAATTCTAAATTCTTAATTCTAAATTCGTAAGCATTCAGCCGTCAGCCGTGAGCTTTTAGCTCACGCTACTTGAGGTGCCGTCAGCTTATTTTATTCAAAAGCACCGATCTAGTAGCGCTTAAGCTGATAGCACCTCAAGTAGCGTGCGCGTAGCGCTTAAGCTGATAACTGATAGCTGAATGCTTACTTTTTTTCTACTAATTTCACCATCTAAGCAAAAGTCTCTTTCCTAACCCCACAAAGGCGAACTACTGGTTAGTGAGAGATTTAACTTTTTGATAGGTTATTTTTTTTACTCATACTGATCTATTTATATCTTTTTTATTGGACTTTTGCAAGAGGTCTACTATATCCCTTATGGGGAGAGCCTTTAACTAGTATAGTAGTACAAATGAACGGGGTAACTTCAGTTACCAAGTAGGTTATCAGCTTCAAAAGTGGACAATATCTGGAAATTTAGATAGTAAAAATGATAAAGTTTGTAACGTTTAATTAAGCCCACCTACTTATAGGTCAGCATCTTCTTACAGGATGTCTAATTGACTTGGTAAATTTGAGGGCTGAAAAGCAGTTAATGAGATACTTTCAAGTTTTTGGAGAGGTCTAATGATCAGTATTTTCAGTAAAATGACGTAATTTTCTGAATAAATAATTCAGCAATAATACTTATTCTATAAGTACCTACACAGAATTAATTGCCTACTCCAAATCTCTGTAACCATTACCCTGCAATGCTTTTATTTTTTAAAAATGTGCAACGCCATTTTGTGTACCTGCTTAAGACAAATTGCTTTAAGAATTGCAATGCCATTGCAGTTCTTAAAGCAATAAGGTTAGTTTATTTACTGTAGAAGAATTAGCGAATTGAGTCGCTAATTGAACACTTGAGTACTAAACAACAAGGAGTTCTTATGTTGAAAAAAATGGTTAGCTTAGTTATCGTTCTGTTAATGTGTGTCTCATTCTGGGTGCCAACCAATGCGGTGGCAGCCGCATCCACTATCCAAAAAGCCAATACTATCATCGTAGATATGGGCTCTGCTAAAAAGAAGGACATCGAAGCTTTACAACACAGTCACGGTAAACTATTCGACAAGCTTGCAAACTATATGGAGAAGCTAAAAGAATCCGGGGAAGTTGGTGAAAATGCACAGCCAGTGATTTTAATCGTTAAAAAGAAAAAGAATAAGCCCCAGTATCAAGAAGCTGAGGCTTCTTGATAAAGAAACCGCACTATTCTCAACAAAATCACTCTATTACGAGTAGATTTCTACGAGATTATAGGGGTTTCGAGCCACGATCAACCCATATCTATCCAATCCACATTATGGGCAATTTTTTCTTGCGCTTACCCTTTAAAAAGAAAAACGAGAAAGACTGGTGATATTAAGGATATTTCTTCCTTCAGCCTAGCCTACAGGCTATCTTCGGTTTTAGTCTAGAAACATTTTTAGTCTAGAACTATTTAATTAAAATGGGGGTGCTAATCACCCCCATTTTAATTGCTATACAGTGGTTAATTTTTGGTTAAACCAGATGAACTGATTGGGTGTCAAACCACAGCAGGCTCCTTCTCGGCAGGCTTAACTTTACTCAAAAGCTCTTGCAATTTGTCACCCTCAATTACTTCTGTGTCCAATATTTCTTTAGCAATGGTTTCAAGCAACTCCCGATTCTCGTTCAGAATCGCTAATGCTTGTTGATGACCTGTTTCTACAATCTCTTTGACTTCATCATCAATTGCTTTAGCAGTTTCATCACTGACATTGCGGCGGGGATTCATCATCCCATCTCCGAGAAAGTTTGACTGCTGACCTTTCTGGTAAGCTAAGGGTCCGAGCACTTTACTCATGCCATAGGTGGTTACCATCTGCTCCGCTAAATCCGTAGCTCGTTGGAGGTCATTGGAAGCGCCGGTGGTAATGCTATTAAACACAATCTCTTCCGCTGCCCGTCCACCAAGCAAGGTAGCAATCTGACCTTGGAGTTCTTTTTCATCCATTAAGAAGCGGTCTTCTGTAGGCATTTGCAGGGTGTAGCCTAGTGCTGCCATCCCCCGTGGCACAATCGAGATTTTAGCGACTTTACTACCACCAGGCATCAAGGCACCAACTAGAGCATGACCGACTTCATGGTAAGCAACGATGGTTTTCTCTTTGTCATTGAGTACCCGGCTTTTCTTCTCTAGACCAGCAACTACTCGCTCAATGGCTTCAGCAAAGTCCGCCTGGGTTACTTTTTCTTTGCCGTTGCGGGCGGCTAACAGCGCTGCTTCATTAACGAGATTAGCGAGGTCAGCACCAGCAAAACCAGGAGTACGAGTTGCGATCGCTTTTAGATCCACATCCTCCCCCAGCTTCACTTTCTTAGCATAGATTTCTAAAATTTTCAAGCGACCGGATAAATCAGGACGGTCTACCAACACCTGCCGATCGAATCGTCCTGGACGTAACAGAGCTGGGTCTAGGGTTTCAGGGCGGTTAGTGGCTGCTAGCACAATTACCGTAGCATCACCAGCAGCAAATCCATCCATTTCCGTTAGCAACTGGTTGAGGGTTTGTTCCCGCTCATCGTTCCCACCAACAAAACCAGAACCACTAGCACGGGACTTACCAATAGCATCCAATTCATCAATGAAAATAATACAGGGAGCTTTCTTTTTGGCCTGTTCAAATAAATCCCGAACTCTGGCAGCACCAGCACCGACAAACAGTTCTACAAACTCCGATCCAGAAATACTAAAGAATGGTACACCAGCTTCCCCAGCTACTGCTTTAGCCATTAGAGTTTTACCCGTTCCAGGAGGTCCAACTAATAGCACTCCTTTTGGAATTCGTGCTCCTATATTAGTAAACCGTTGGGGCGTTTTAAGAAAATCCACAATTTCCTGTAATTCAGTCTTGGCTTCTTCTACCCCAGCCACATCATTAAAGGTAACTTTAGTGGTATCATCTTGCACATAAACCTTAGCTTTACTCTTGCTAATAGACAAAGCACCTTGGGGTCCACCACCACCAAAACGCCCTGCAAAAAACTGCAAAATGCCAACAAAAATTAGTGGAGGTATCACCCAGCTGAGCACGATGGCAAACCAGCTTCGTTTAGGGGGAGGAGCAGCAGCAAATTCTACTCCTTTATCTTCTAGCCGTTGGGGTAACTCTAGGTCATAGATTGGGGTGGTGATCAGAATTTGTCCTGGCTGTTCAGTATCAGCTTTGAGCTGATACTGGATTTGGTCTTGCCCAACATAAACCCGCGCTACCTTTCCATCTTGGACTTGGTCAATAAACAAGCTGTAAGGTACCCGAGGGATTTTCGGTCCGAAGAACCCAGGCAAGAATAGGTTAGCTACAAGAAATAAACCGCCTAAAAACAAGAGAATATTGCCAATTAGGCGAGATCGAGGGGGTTGAGGTTTGTCTTTAATACTCATAGATGCAAACTAGTTAAATGCAAACTAGTGTTTGTTTAAAATGCTTTTGTTATAGAGGGTGAAAGCCCTCAATCTTAGCCTACCAGGGTACGGTTAAAAGTTATACCAATTCTTCAAAGTAGAACTACAGATGTAGATGAGGAGATAAGGAGATGGGGAGATGAAATTGATGTGTAGCGGTGTGAGCCCTGAGAATTACTATTAACTCTAAAATTCCAGACTTTCTTCATCGGGGTAAACCCATCTTATTTTGAAATACCTACGATAAGTATTTTTGCTTACTAGTCGTGAAATCTTTTGGTTAGTAAGGCTTCTAAAACTTAGATAGATTAGATAAGTATTTATGCTTACTAGTTATGCAATCTTTTGTTAGTAAGGCTTCTAAAATTTAGATGAGTTTATCATAGAGTAATCATATGGTCAACTCTAGGCAAAGCTTTCTATTGAGAAATAGACTTAGACGGCTTCCAACCAATCAAAGATTTGTTCTAATTGATCTAATGTAATTAGTCCGTATTGCCAAAGAACCATGGGTAAAAAGGTTGGGCTTGGTTCGCCCTGGCGTAGAGCCAGGGCAATGGAAGCCCCAGGAATCTCTAACTCTTCCTGTAACCAGCGAATCAATTTAGTAAGCACTGAATACTGCATCGACCTCTGGTTTAGGAATTGGGTAGAGAGTTGCTAGCAAAAGCATCCATTGCATAGGCGGGAGTGCGATCGCTATAGTCAGTGTCTTGACCAGTGACGGATTTGGCCAGTTTGTTGAAAGACTCACTACGCCAGTTGCGCTCATGGATGGGCTTGGTTTGCTCACCACGGAAGTAAGCTTGAGTACCAATTAGCGCCGCAGCAGTCCAACCAACAATTAACAGTGCAATTACAATAGTCATCGATTTCTCCCTTGTTTTTTACGAGGTAGTGGTCAAATAAGTAACGAATAAGTAACGAATGATTTAGCTGATACCGAAGGCGGTCAA
>NZ_CEYLVT010000336.1:0-6072 GCF_982860115.1 Moorena sp. | reverse complement strand
CCTTGGCCAAAAGGCCACGCGGGGCGCGTTTGGCCACGCTGTGCGAACGACGCTGGGACTTCACTCAGATTAAACAAATGGTTACCTACTTTATTCAAAAGCACCGATATAGTAGCGATGCAGCGCCGACCTGCGGGAGTTTCCCCCACTCGCGCTTTGCATGGCTGACAGCGTGCGCGTAGCACATAAGCTCAATGCTAATAGCTAATAGCTAATAACTGAGAGCTGATACGCGACACGCTGATAGCTGTTCGCGCAGCGTGCGCGAGCGCGCATATGCTTACCTTGATGCTTAGCCAACGGAGTCAAGTTGGGTGTCTGAGGAGACGTATTTTTCAATCAACTTCATTAATAGAACCAGCATCACTAACATCATCGCTGAATACAGGTCGCCCCCCCAGCTTTCATGGAGCCAATGAAATGCCTTATCTTGCCCACTGCCATGGAAAAAAGTAAGCACACTATTGCGGACAATATTAGCACTAACACTTATAAGCACTGCACCCGATAACAGCCAAATAGTCTTTAGGCGTGACTCAATAGCACCGCTCCAGTAAAGCAACATCAAACTCACATACAGGCAAGTAAATAACATTTTAAGACCAGCACAGTGAGGGGCTACCTCCACAATTCGGTCACTTACGAACAAGTTAATCCCTTCGAGTCTGACATTCATCCCAAACTGAGTCAGAATAAAGGCAGCCATGGCAGCAATAAAGCGTTGTAGGGGCAAGATATAAGGTTCAATCAAATAGGGAACTGCTGTTGGAGTTGCCAAAGCCACTAGCAGCAAAGGAAAACTTTGTAGCTTAAAGCCACCAATCCCTTTTAACCATAGGCTCATACCAGCTAAAACCATTGGAAAGGATAAATTTACCAGTTCTGATTGACCGCTAAGATAGCTTACTGCTCCAATCATCAGTAAGACTACACCAAAGGGATGCGCTGTATCAGTCAGCTTATGCCACCGTCGTCGGTTCGTCCACACAATATGGGCAGCAAACGGTAGCCCAATCAAACCATGGCTAAAGTATTCATGGGTAATGCTGATACTTTTGTTGAGCCAGCCATCATACCAATGCATCAGCACAGGACCATAAATAATGACTAGCAAAGCGATGATCAAACCGTCCAGTAGATAGCGATCAATGGCAATAGGAATTTTGCGTCCAATTTGCATAGTTTAATGATTAATAACTAATGGCTCAAGCACGCCTAATAAATTAGCTAACCCATCAACAACCTGCTCAATCTGCTCCTTGCTCAAGTTGGGATAAATTGGTAGAGATAAAATCTCATTGCACAGAGCTTCCGCATGGGGAAAGTCACCGGCTTGATATCCCAAGTACTTGTAAGCTGGCTGGAGATGGCAAGGAATTGGATAATGAATACCAGTTTGAATTCCCACTGAGGCCAGAGCATCCTGGATACTCTGTCGGTTAAAGGGAAATTGTTGACCCACCCGAATCACATAAAGGTGGTAGACATGACCTGGCCCGCTGTGGTTTTCGATGGGAACAATCCCGTCACCTTCCAAAGCCCTGAGTAGATTGTCGTACTGCCCAGCTGCCCAGTACCGTGACTGGTTCCACTCAGTCAAATAAGGCAGTTTGACATTGAGGATAGCAGCTTGTAACGTATCTAAACGGCTATTTTTGCCGATTTCGGTATGAAAATATTTGCGAGGTGCTCCGTAATTGCGAAGCGATCGCACTTTTTCAGCCACAGTAGCATCATTAGTGATTACCATGCCACCGTTACCAAAGGCACCCAAGTTTTTACTGGGGTAGAAACTAAATGCTGCCGCCTTGCCCACAGAACCAGCATAATAATCCTCTCGCTTAGCTAAGTGAGCTTGTGCTGCATCTTCAAAAATTAGTAAGTTGTAGGCATCAGCAAATGCCATTAACTCACTCGGAGATACCATCTGACCGTAAAGGTGCACAGGGACAATTGCCTTGGTTTTGGCTGTAATTGCTTGTTTGGCACTATCGAGATCAATTAGGGCAGTACGAGGGTTGCAATCCACCAAAATTGGCGTAGCACCAGCAGCTATGATGCCCATGACTGTAGCGATAAAGGTGTTAGCAGGACAAATCACTTCATCCTCAGCACTAATGCCACAGGCTTGTAATCCGAGTGCGATCGCATCGGTGCCAGATCCCACTCCGATACCGTATTCGACACCACTTGCACCCGCAAATGCTTCCTCAAAATTGATCAACGCTTTACCGAGAACAAAATCTCCCTGCTGCACTACAGCTTGAATTGCCTGGTCTAGCTCGGTTTGAATAGGTCCGTGTTGTTGAGCTAGTGAAACGAAGGGAACTTTGACCGGAACTTGGTAACTCATCTATTTTGTATAGGAATTGATAGTACACTGTATCGGTATTAACAGCACAGATTCACATCATTATTCTCTTCTTGAATGTATGTTGAATCTACATGAGTTAACACCCTATAACTGTCAAGATTTGGTAAAGTTTTAGCCACTGGTAGGAGTGAGTTATTGGGGCGCATGACCATAGCAGAAGCTCACTGACTCTCGGAAAATTGTATATAAATAAAGCGATCAGCTAATGAGGAGGTGTAAACTTAGCAGTTTTGGTGGTTTGTCCGCCATTGTCTCATCCCCGGTTTACCCATTCCTACCGTTCTTGATTACAATTACAGCGTTCCCAAAACCACCGTGGCATGACACATCATTACCAAAAACCATCAAACATCTTACCCAAAAGTGGGCTTTTCCTTTACTTTAGGGGGAATTGGGTAATATTTTAGGGTTCTGAATTACTCTGGTTTACCAAACTTAGTCATTAAGGAGTGCTGAGTACAGAGTGTGGTGAATATCTCCTGCTGACCAATCCGGTAAATGCTTCGCGCTTATTCGTGTTCTCTAAGCACTATCCTGTTGCGATCGCTTATTTTTGTAAGCCTTACTGGGTCTTATCTTCCCTTTTCTTTACCATTTCTTCACAAATTTCTTCACACAGTCTTTACTGATTTTTTATTTTGGGCTAACCACTTAAGCCAAGATAATTAGGAGAGCCCTTCCCTTGATAGCCTGATTCCAAATCCACGTTTATAACCCCCTGTCAGCCATGCAAAGCGCGAGTGGGGGTTTCTAGGCCAGCACGGTCTTCGGGAGGGGCTGCGTAGGTCACCTGCGTCCGCAGCTGTCTTGATGCAGTCCCTCATCGGGGCAACACCCAAGACCCCACTGGGTCCTGAAGACCGGCCTGCATCACTTTGCTGAAGTTTGGAGGTAATTCGCCAACACTATTAATTTGCAAACACCGTTAGAGCAGCGGCTATAGCCTTAAAAGAATTCCTGCTCATTTTTTCCTAAACAGCTTATAAATTCTATAGCTGATTAATCCAGTATTATTTCCCAAAACTAGCTCCTAGCTAAGTAAGGATTTCAGATTTCCCCATAGAGTATAATAAGTCTATATCTTCACATTAAATTCACACAATCTTTAAAATTAAATAATTGAAAATTAATAGCTGTTTTTGATAAGCTTTCCGGTAGTTCCTTTATAAAAACAGGTAGTGGGGCATAGTAACATGGCTGAACCCAATAGTTTCGTATAGTCCTATGGCGTTTCCATTTGAGTTATGAACAAAGCACCCTTTTGAAATAATACTTTCAGCTAGTTTTACGTTCACGACTCATTCATAAACTTTATCTATAAAATAGATCCTCTTATACTATATAGATAGTTTTGATAAAACCAGCAACACCATTAGCGTTATCTAAAATAACAGATAGAGACCTATAAAGCTTAGCTATCTATTAATTATCTGCCTTTATCAAGAGATTTATTATGCAAAAATCAACACTTAAAGAACTATCTAAGATTACAGCAGCATTGGAATTTATGAAGCTATTTAAATTAGAGGTTTATCTGGTTTATTATCTAGGGATAATAATGGTATATAATTTTACAAATTGTGTTTAATTTTTTTTGTAAAAAAGCTTGAATAAGCATATTTATTTAAGGGGATTGTTAGCAGATTGGTAATCAAGAATAAAGAAGGTACCCTCCCAGGTATTTCTATAATAAAATTGACGATTGCTAAGATGCTATGATGAGTCCAACCAGTGAGTATGATAGTTTTGATAGCTATATGAATAGAACTAATAAAAGGGAATGATCATCAGGAGCTACTCTAAGTGTTAGGACTAATTATTTCCTGCTACAAAAGGTCAGATTAATTTAGTTTTTATGTCTGTATTCTTAGAGAGAATAGCCCCTAATAACGTCTGTCTAACCTACTGCTCTATTGAGATTAATAGCTTTTGGTATATTCGCTGTTCGTTCAGTGCATAAGCATCAACATAAAAAGCAGATTGACCATATAGTTATCAAGGCTATAACGTCGAAAGTTCAACCAAACCCTTTGAATTATTAAAGTGAAAATTTTTCTCTTAAAGGTGAAAATTCAAACACTAAAGTATCTAGGATAATTAGACACCAGTTCCTAAGTAACTGATAGATATAACTAACTAGATATAGGTGTTTCTTGTAGGAATTCTAAAAAGCGATCCATCCCTTGTCCACCTGTCAAAGGTTAACTTGACAGACTACTCGCTCTACCAATAACATTCATGCGCATATTAATCTACTCCTATAATTATCATCCTGAACCGATCGGCATTGCCCCATTAATGACGGAACTCGCAGAAGGTTTGGTCAAGGCAGGACATCAAGTACGAGTCGTCACTAGTATGCCGAACTATCCCCAGCGCTCTATCTATGATAAATATCAGGGTAAGTGGTATCTGACTGAAGAAAGAAAGGGAGTAATAATTCAACGCTCCTATGTCTGGATTCGACCAAAGCCTGGTGTAGTGACAAGGATACTACTAGATGGTAGCTTCGTCGTGACCAGTTTGATTCAGGCTTTCCGGGGCTGGCGACCTGATGTGATTCTACTGACAGTACCCTCCCTAGCGGTTAGTGTACCAGCTGCTTTACTCGCTTGGTTGTACAACTGTCCAGTATTACTTAATTTACAGGATATTTTGCCAGAAGCTGCTGTACAGGTTGGTCTAATTAGAAACAAACTAGCTATCCGTATCTTTGAAGCTTTAGAGAAGTTTGCCTACCACAGTGCTCATAAAATCAGTGTTATTTCTGAGGGATTCGTTGACAATTTAGTCAGTAAAGGAGTACCTAAAGAGAAAATTACCTGTATCCCCAACTGGGCGAATGTTAATGTTATCCGTCCCTTACCCAAACAAGGAAATTCGTTTCGCACTGCTTACCATCTTGATGGCAAGTTCGTAGTACTGTATTCCGGTAATATTGCCCTGACTCAGGGACTCGAAACAGTAGTGAAGGCGGCTACTCTGGTCAGGCATATTCCAGAAATTGTCTTCGTCATTGTTGGAGAATCTAAGGCTCTACAGCAGCTACAGCAAGACTGTCAGACTTGCAACGCTAGTAATGTCAAGCTTTTACCGTTCCAACCCCGAGAGAAGTTACCAGAAATGTTGGCAGCAGCAGATATAGGTTTAGTTGTGCAAAAACGTAACGTTGTTTCCTTTAATATGCCCTCAAAAATTCAAGTGCTATTGGCTTGCGGACGACCCATCATTGCTTCTGTGCCTTTGAATGGAACTGCAGCGCGAGTTGTTCGAAAAAGTGGTGGCGGTGTGGTGGTACCACCACAACAGCCCCAGGCTTTAGCATCTGCAATTGTCGAATTGTATGAAAATCCTGAGCAGGGGGTATCTCTAGGTCAACAAGGTAGAAAATTTGCTATGAATCACTTCGCCTATCAAAAGGCTCTCAACCGCTATGAAGCACTATTAACTCAAATTACAAAGAAGCCTAACCATAATTCACTGATTGAATTACAGCAGTTTTCAGATTTATAACCTAGGTGAGACCAGATACATCAAATCAGATCCTGTCCCGTGGTACGTGGTAATTTTTACCGATACTACCGGACTGGATATCATAAACCCAATTTAGAACTTCCATATATTTAGATGTTTTCTTCTTTGCCCCCACATTCCGCAGGTTAGCTTGGATATAGAATCTTTTTTACGACACTATGGGA
>NZ_CEYLVT010000335.1:0-6087 GCF_982860115.1 Moorena sp. | reverse complement strand
TTAGAATTAAGAATTAAGAATTAAGAATTTAGAATTTAGAATTTAGAATTTAGAATTCTACATTCTGCATTCTACATTCTGCATTCTACATTCTGCATTCTGCCTTCTCAAGTTACATAAAATACCCCTACCTGAAGACCAAAGCGCAAGTATTCATTGAGGGCTGCTTTTAAGTTAGCTTGGCGTTGGGGCTGCACTAGGGGATTGAATGCTCCCATTTCAGAGCCATTTTCAGCACCGGTGCGGATTCCCTCAGGAGTGTCAAAGGTCAATTGGCCATAGCCCGGTTGACCATAGTTAAGAGTTGTGAAGACAGGTTGTTGGTTAGTTAGTAATGTGGTAGTTTCTGCTGCTGTCAATTCGTCGATACTGTTGCGTCCCAGCCGCTGCGCCTCCTGTTCCAGAAATAGGTCAGGTTGACACTGATAGCGATTCGGTGTTTGGGAACCGGAGGGCACATAGGAGAAGCGTATCCCACCAACCTGTCGTTGTTCAACGGTGACAGTATCTGTGAAGATAGTTTCTGAAGCCAAGATTATTTCCTGGACAGCGACTTGACCGAAAACAGTGGTTCTTTCCAAAGTGGTTGGGGGTCCGTAACTGTTGTTAGCAACAGATGCGATCGCAAACTTCCCACCGCCATCAATAATACTATCTTGGATGGTTAAGTTAGCACTCTGTGCTGGTAGGCGTAATGGTCCGACAATGCTGTGTCTAATCATTAGCTGTAAATCAGCGGTCTGTCCTTCTTCCACCACTATGCTGGCTTGACCTTCTTCTGCCATCACCGTGCAGTGGGTTAGGTTCAGTCTCAGATTCCCTTGAATTGCGATCGCACCCTTGATCAGCAAACCATTGAGATCTAAGGTTGACCCTGCTGCTGCCCCCACTACAGTTAACTTTCCATCCACCGGATGGATACTAGGGCAAGCGCCATCAGCCGCTTCAATCACTAATCCCTTAAGATTGGTTAGTTGCAAGGGAGTGTAATAGGTACTGTTATCCATAATTCGGATAATTCCGACCTTGCCACGGTTTACCCATTCCTTGAGTGCTCCCTGCAAGCTAGTAAACCATTGCTCAGATTTGGGAGTATGGGTTTTTGAAACAAACCATACCGTGCCAGAGCTCTGGGTTAAGCTTTGGCGTCGGCTGTAGGGTCCACCACCAAGGTCAGCACTAAATCCGTAATTGTAGCTGACTTGTAGTTGATCTGGCTCCGGGTCTTCCCCTTCTGCAAAGGTCAAGCGTCCCAAATCCACATCCACAGCTACGGTTTTCCCCTCTGAAGGGCGACTCCAGTTGCGCAAATCCCTCCCTTCTACCTTATCGATTGGGATCAGTTGACCATTTTTAATGATCGTGACACTGCTGAGATCACCGTAGTAGTCTTGTAACTCTTCCTGAAAAGCTTGGGATGCGATCGCTTGGGGTACATTAATTGCTGCCGCTACCTCGCTAAACTCGGTTCTAGTTTCAGGACGGTTAAACAAGGGCATGTCATAACCCAAAGGATGGAAGGTATAGCGACCTTTGTTGGGTAAGGGAGTGACTTGAAAGGTATACTTGCGCTGGGTTGAGGCCGATGGCACCGCAACAATGGTATTTTGGAAGCGTTCTGGATCCTGACCGAGGGCAAAGGAATAGGCAACATTCCGTTGTTCGGTAATGGCATAAGCATTACTATTCCTGACCGGGTAGCTTTCCAGACGCCACAAAAACACTCCTACACTGGGGATGTTATATCTACCGCGTAGGGATTCAAAGGGACGGATATCGATAGTGTGGGCAGCAGTGTTGAAAGGACTATCTAGGCGCTCTAGGGCATCGGTTCGACGCAGGTCAAAGGTACCCCCTTTCCCTGGGCGGATGTGAGACAGATGCTGGGTTGTGGCGATATAGTCAAAATATTCTACTACCCTGGCTTTCCAGCCAGTTACATCCTGAACCACCATTTCCAAAGTGGCAGTAGTCCCTTTACGGCGACGGTAACGAATTGTATTAGCAATCCGGGTACGTTGGCTGAAGATAATCTGCTTTTCATCATTTAAATCCTCGATGCCCAGTAACTCAGCAATATAGGGCATCACCCAGGAATCACAGGTTTCAATAAACCAGTTGTCATACAAGCCTTCAATATCAGCTTCTATAATCTGGAGTTCCTTTTCCATTACTGCCAACAGCGCCCGTAGGGGTTCCCCTTGGGCAAAATCTCGCTGCCGGTAGATAGCAGGTAATAGATTATATAGCCGCTCGGTTGATTGGTTCATCTTAGGAATACCATTGGTTGTTCACCAGGGAGCTCATCGAGAACTCAAAAGTTAAAAATAACAGGATTTGATCAGATGCGCATCTTATGGTAATAAACAATATAGATTCTTAATAAGGGGAGCAGTAAAGGTAACTTATAATTACCAAAACCCTTATCTATCAAGATAGACGAGCTTTTAAATCAAAAAAAATATCTAAAAAGCCTAAACTCCTATAAAATTATAATTTGGGCAAAATTTAATATCTGCATAGCCTTTAAGCATACTTTAGCTACGGTTTCCCCAAAGGAGACCATCGAGCTGTTTGCAGTTACATAAAGCAAAAAACAACAGGGCTACTTACACGTAGTACCGGATTAATCTGTAAACCATTAGTTGGAGGTGCAGCGGAAAGGGGCTGAGTGCGGTATTGCATCCACACTTTGAAAGCTCCTTGCTAACTCTAACCCTCAGGGTTTAAGTGGTGTATTCTGCTGCGAAATTTTCGATGAAAAAAATCCGTATTTTTCTGTGGGCGGCACTATTGTCTGGTGCCATGCTCATGATTCCACAGCCAGCTCAGGCGATTGAAAGCATAATCGAGCCGGTCAGTCACTTTGATACTGGCACAGAGGGTTGGAGCGTTGTTGACGTTAATGATCTTGAAGTTGACCCCGAACAGTCTAGAATCTGTGGATTCATCACTGGTGGCTACATTCGTAATGATGATCAAGTCGGTGATGGACCCTACGATTACGTTGCTCCCGAGAAGTTTCTTGGTGACAAATCCAGTTTTTTCAATGGAAACCTCAGGTTTGCTGTTGAGGTTAATTTGGAAAATAGCGATGAGATTACCGAGGATATCAATAGTTTAAATAACAGTTTAATAAATGGTTTAACCATAAGTGGTGGTGGTTTGGAACTACAGAACCATGTATCGATGCCCACTATAGACCAATGGACTCCCTACACGATACCCCTGAATGCAGAGGGTGGATGGATAAAAACTGACAGCAATGAAGCAGCGACGAATTTAGAGATAATGCAAGTCCTGACAGATTTGGATTATTTAAAGATTAATGGCGATTGGTTCACAAATACCAACAAAGACCGTTCCAGTCTCGACGAAGTTCGCTGGGAAACGTGTGGATCTCTCTACGTCTATGAACCCCCAAATAATTCTGCCCCTGTGGTGGCTAATCCCATTGGCGCTCAAAGCATTAACGAGAATGAGTCTTTTACCCTGACAATTGGGGAAGCAACATTTAGCGATCGCGATGGAGATAGTCTGAGTTTGAGTGCAACCATACCCAGCTGGTTGAATTTCGATGGCACTACCTTCAGTGGTACTCCTAGTAGGGATGACATAGGCACAAGCACAATTACTCTAACAGCGTCTGACGAGCTATGCCAAACAGTCAGCGATGCCTTTGAACTTCAGGTTAACCATGTTCCTGTGCGTACTGAAATTGCCAATTCAGTGGAGGATTTTTCTGATACTCAAGGAAAGCATAACTGGTTCTACGGCTACTACGATGGTTCCCTGACCAGTGCTGATTTCCATGAAATGCAGGAATACACTAACGGCTCCTGGCAGGTTAAGCAAGGAAAATACTGGACTGAGCTATCTAACACTATTGCTCATCCCAACGGTCCGAAAACCACCGGTAGACGGCAAAAGGTTGAGCAGTGGGGAGTTCGTCGCTGGGTTAGTGACATTGAAGGGGAAGTTACGTTCAAGGGTCACCTCGCCAAGAAAGACCATCGTACTGCCAGCGATGGTGTGATTGCCTATATCTTTGTTGATGGTACTAAAATCTGGTCTGACGCAATCGATGGCAATGATGCTGTTGGGGTTTATTTCACTGTATCGAGCAAAGTGCAAAAAGGCTCGGTAGTTGACTTTGCCCTGGCACCTGGCAATAGCGACTTTTTTGATAAGAGCACATTCACGATTAGCATCATTGGTTTGTTGTAGAGCGTAAGCCGTCAGCGGTCAGCGGTCAGCGGTCAGCGGTCAGCATTCTATTGCTGCTTAATACCTGGATTGACCGCGTTCGCGAAGCGTGGCCTACGGCCAATCGCTTTTAGCGGCTCCTAGGTCGCATCGCGAAGCGTAGCCTACGGCCAATCGCTACTTGCGAAAATCATACCCTAATTCAGCAACGCCGAGGATTTACGCATACAACAACTGATTTCTGATTTCCTCAATTGCCAGCATACTCACCAAAATGCCAACCCGTCTCGCTACTTCATAGGCATTTTTCTGGGGCACAACAATAATTCCTGAATGTTGTTTCTCCTCTTTTATATACTCAAGGTTTAACCGTTCAAAATCAGTACGGTTATGAGTCAAAAGAGCTCTGCCTATAGAAGTTGCGAATTCTAATTGCTCTCTATCAGTTTTGCCAATAGTTCCTTGTTCAGGAACAGTTGTTACATCTAGTCCCCGAGACTTTAACAATGTAGCAACCAATCCTGATACATCTTCATCAGTATAAATCGCTACAATAATCCTCACGATCAACCTAAGATAGACTTTACAGATGGATGCACCAATTCATCAGGGACTTGGTTCTGCTCAATGTATTCATTAATCTCCCCCTGATTGTCAAGATAGAAACTTAAGGCATCAAATACTTGCGCCAGAGTCAAATGAGTTAGATGGTTTAGAATTTCTTCTGGCATAATACCCAAGCGCCATAAACCAACAATAGCACGGACAGATGTCCGAGTGCCGATGATGATTGGTTCTCCGTTCAAAATTTCCGGATTACGAGTAACGTAGCGCGAGATCGTTTTAGCAGTCATAAGGCTCTTTGCTTTGGGAAACCAGTGGTATGTCTAATTTACCAATAAGATTTCAGGTAAGCATATGCGCGAAGCGCACGCCTGCGCGTTCAGCGGTCAGCGGTCAGCGGTCAGCTGACGTTGGCACAAGCTAATTCTATAGTTCGTTCATAGCTTGATTTAGCAACAGCGCGATGGCGAAGCGGTTCCAAAGGAACATCGCGTTTACTGACTTCACTGCTTGGTTATCTGGTTTTAGGATTTGGGCTTGGTGGTGATTATGGGTACCCTACAGCCAACGTCTCACCTCTCCCTATTCGTATTGATAGTTTTATCAAATTTATTTTGATTTGGCAATGAGTATTTAGACTTATTTTTAATTGTATAAATGAGTTGTAAAACTAGATTGTGAGTTTTTATAAACTAAAAAACTCTGGATTATTTACTGCGCTTAACTATCCAGATTTTTATGTTTTATAAACTTTGGGATTATTTGTTTACATCTCAAATATAACTACTATATTAGTCTTAATTTACTTCATGTAACTTCGGTAGTACTTCAGACCACTTCATAGACCTTCATGCCCTACTTACTACTTCCTTCTTCCTAGGACGAAATTCCCTGAAATCCTTTACTAATCAGCTTTTATGACTTATCTCTAGCCAAAGTATTTTTGATAATAACTATAAGTTTAAAGTTTTGATAAAGTTAGATTTTACTAACTAAAATTGTTAGAAATTTGTGTAATACTGGTTTTGGGAAGTAAATCAGATATCAATCAATAATTTCTGGGGATTATATCTACCAATCTAAAGCCCTAATTTTATTGACATCTACCATTACTGAAGAACTGAGCAACTCCATTATTGATTTCTGATAATCCCAAAAAATATAGCAATTCTACGACTTGTGAGGTACAAATTTCTGAGGTGCGACCCGTGGCTAATTTAATTACGGGTCAAGGGCACCTAAGTTTTTAGGGAGCAGGGAGCAGGGAGCAGGGAGCAGGGAGCAGCGATGCAGCGCGGTCTTGGGGGTTTCCCCCAT
>NZ_CEYLVT010000334.1:2618-6104 GCF_982860115.1 Moorena sp. | reverse complement strand
CCTATTGCCTATTGCCTATTGCCTATTGCCTATTGCCTATTGCCTATTGCCTTGCCCATAGCGCTATAAAACTTAACAGAATCAACAGGTATTTTATGAAATAATCCCAGGCATCGGGAGCTCTATTGATTAACATGAAACCTTGGATTTACCGACTTGTGCAAGTAAGTCCCTTTGTTATGTTTTCTCTACTGGCTGCAACTACGGCATTAGGGCAAATTACCCCAGATAATACCTTGGGGAATGAAAGCTCTGTAGTAACGCCCAATGTGACTGTTAAGGGTGCCCTGGCAGATTTGATAGAAGGTGGGGCGATTAGAGAAAGCAATCTGTTCCACAGCTTTCAAGATTTTAATGTGCCTGAGCTAGGACGAGTTTATTTTGGCTTACCAGCGGGAATTGAGAACATCCTGAGTCGGGTAACTGGAGCTAATGTTTCCAATATTTTAGGAACTCTGGGAGTGTTGGGAAATGCTAACTTATTTTTGATAAATCCAAACGGTATTGTCTTCGGTTCCAATAGCAGACTAGATCTAGGAGGCTCTTTTTTTGGGAGCACTGCTGATAGTGTGTTGTTTGACGATGGCACAGTTTTCAGTGCAAAAAATCCCAATGATAAACCGTTGTTGACCATTAATATTCCCTCTGGGTTGCAATATGGATCTAATCCAGGGACTATTACTAATCAGTCTAGTCTTTTTCAGGTACCAAATGTGAAAACATTGGGGCTGATTGGTGGTGAAATTACTCTTACTGGTGGTAATTTAACAGCAACCGATGGACGCATTGAACTCGGGAGTGTTGGTAATGGTGTGGTGAACCTGACCCCAACGGATAGTAGTTTTGTGTTGGATTATTCAGCAGTTCAAGGGTTTCAAGATATTAGTTTGTCTGACGGTGCTTTTGTTGATACCAGTGGGGAAGGTGGTGGCAGTATCCAGGTGCAGGGGGCTAATGTGAGTTTACGCGATCGCTCTTTTGTGTTTGCGGATACCGAAGGGAGTGGAAGTGGCGGTGGGATAGTGATTGAGGCTTCTCAGTTGAGTCTTGAGGGTGGTTCTAGGATAACTGCGGATGTAACTGGCTCAGGACAGGGGGGAGATGTAAGTATTACCACTGGGGAGTTAATGGTTTCTGATGGAGCAGTTGTTTCAGCTATCACTTTTGGTCTTGGGGACGGGGGAAATTTGACTGTGGATGCCTCTGAATCTGTTCAAGTGATTGGTACTGATGCCGATGGTGGGATTGTCAGCGGCTTGACTACTGCAACTTCAGGGACAGGAAAAGCGGGAGATGTGAGTATTACCACTGGGCAGTTAATCGTCTCTGATGGAGCAGTTGTTTCAGCTAGCACTGCTGGTGAAGGTGAAGGGGAGGGGGGAAATTTGACTGTGGATGCCTCTTCTACAGTTCAATTGATTGGTACCTCAGCCGATGGTCGGTTTCCCAGCCGCTTGACTACTCGAACTTTTGGGAAAGGAAAAGCGGGAGATGTGAGTATTACCACTGGGCAGTTAATCGTCTCTGATGGAGCACAAGTTTCATCTATCACTATTGGTGAAGGGGAGGGGGGAAATTTGACAGTGGATGCCGACGAAAAGGTTCAAGTGATTGGTACCTCAGCCGATCGTCGGTTTCCCAACGGTTTGTTTGCTCGAACTTTTGGGACAGGAAAAGCGGGAGATTTGAGTATTACCACTGGGCAGTTAATCGTCTCTGATGGAGCACAAGTTGGAGCTAGCACTTTTGGTGAAGGGGACGGGGGAAATTTGAGTGTGAATGCCCAGTCTAAGGTTCAACTCATTGGTACGACAGCCGATGGTGAGTCTGCCAGCGGCTTGTTTGCTCAAGCTAATCGAGGCTCAAAAGGAAAACCCGGAAATTTGAGTATTACCACTGGGCAGTTAATCGTCTCTGATGGAGCACAAGTTTCAGCTGGCACTTTTGGTGAAGGGGACGGGGGAAAGTTGACAGTGGATGCCGACTCTACTGTTCAAGTGATTGGTACCTCAGCCGATGGTCGGATTCGCAGCGGCTTGTTTACTGAAACTGAAGGGAAAGGAAATGCGGGAGAGTTGAATATTACCACTGAGCAGTTAATGGTCTCTGATGGAGCAATTGTTTCAACTAGCACGAGGGGTGAAGGGGAGGGGGGGAAGTTGACAGTGGATGCCGACTCTACTGTTCAAGTGATTGGTACCTCAGCCGATGGTCGGATTATCAGCCTCTTGACTACTCAAACTGAACAGACAGGAAAAGCGGGAGAGTTGAATATTACCACTGGGAAGTTAATGGTCTCTGATGGAGCACAAGTTTCAGCTGGCACTTTTGGTGAAGGGGACGGGGGAAAGTTGACAGTGGATGCCGACTCTACTGTTCAAGTGATTGGTACCTCAGCCTCGGGTGAGTATGCCAGCGGCTTGTTTACTGAAACTCAAGGAACAGGAAAAGCGGGAGAGTTGTTGAAAATTACCACTGGGCAGTTAATAGTCTCTGATCGAGCAGTTGTTAGTGTTAGAAGCAATCAACCGGGTAGTTCAGCAGGCACGGTAGAGATTAATGCCAACTCCATCTTCCTAAACAAAAATGGAATCATCTCAGCAGAAACAGCAGGAGGAGACGACAGCAATATTATTCTATATTCCCGTGACATCCGACTCCTCAACCGAAGCTTGATTCTAACTGACGCTGAGAATACCACAACTGGGGGCAATATAGAAATTGATACTGATACCTTAGTCGGTCTGGGAAATAGTGACATTACCGCCAATGCTGACGAAGGTTCAGGAGGTCGTGTGACCATTAATGCCAAAGGCATCTTTGGTTTAGAGTTTCGAGACCGTCTAACTCCAGACAATGACATCACCGCCACGTCTGAACTTGGCTCATCCTCCAGCGGTGATGTCACAATCAACATCTCACAGGTAGACCCCACCTCAGGCTTAACGGAATTACCAGCAAGCCCGGTAGATGCAGAAGCGATCCTGGCCAATGACCTTTGTGGCTTTGAGAATAATCGGATTGCTGGCGGGAGTTCCTTTACCATTACCGGAAAAGGAGGTTTACCAGCTAGTGCAGACGATCCGGTGATTAATACTGACAGAACAGTGGGCTGGCTCTCTCGTCCTGGCTTAGCCAACACCAGCAGAAAACCATTACAGCAGCAACCATTAGTGATACAGCCTCAACCTCCCCAGGAAAAAAAAGTAATTATCGAAGCCCAAGGCTGGGTCAGAGCAAAAGATGGCACCATTATTCTGACGGCGCAACCGTTTAGGGGTACTCCTGTTGATCAGATATTGCCCCATCTTGATTGCCATTCGGGAAGAGGGAGATAGGGAGTAGGGAGTAGGGAATCGGGAATCGGGAATCGGGAATCGGGAATCGGGAATCGGTAGAACTGGCATCTTGCCAGTAACCTGGCTTGGGAGTCGGTAGAACTGGCATCTTGCCAGTAACCTGGCTTGGGAGTCGGTAGAACTGGCA
>NZ_CEYLVT010000334.1:0-2518 GCF_982860115.1 Moorena sp. | reverse complement strand
TCTTGCCAGTAACCTGGCTTGGGAATAGGTAGAACTGGCATCTTGCCAGTAACCTGCCTTGGGAGTCGGTAGAACTGGCATCTTGCCAGTAACCTGCCTTGGGAGTCGGTAGAACTGGCATCTTGCCAGTATCCTGCCTTGGGAGTCGGTAGAACTGGCATCTTGCCAGTAACCTGCCTTGGGAGTCGGTAGAACTGGCATCTTGCCAGTAACCTGCCTTGGGAACAAGAAAAGTTGCACCTGGCTGACAAGAAACGATCAGCCAGAGTTCAATGCAACTATCAACTCACAAAGTACAATAATAACAAGAACTCAGATAAACGCTGATCTATTTTGGATCTAGGTAGTGATAGCGTGGCGGAAGATAGGGTGCTCGGGTGCTCGTAAAAATTTGTATTAAGAGTAATTATGCCGAGATGATATAATCCCAGGCTGGGGGTTGTTTGATATCATGTCCCCATAATTAGTGATCAAAAACCTTCTGGGATTAAACCTTACTCCTTTACTTCTGCTTTCTGCCTTCGATTCGACCCAAGCGTGTAAGTATTCAACCGGAAATGATATCACTTGCTGCCAACCACAGGTTCACGAGCGCAGAGGATCCGGGCGCAAGGGAAGCGCCCTTATAATTGATTGATTTGACCATCATGATCAAAAGTGCTATGGTTTATTCCACGACTCGAATCAATCCACGGTTCACACCGTCATGAATCTCTTGGACTAGGATTTGCTCTTCTAGTGAAAGTGATGCCTTGGCTAGTAAAGCTGACATAAAGAGGTGTTGGTCAATGCGGGTAATTTGGCGCATATGAATAATACGCTTAGCTATGTGCTGCACCGGGAATTTGGGGAAGATCACTTGAGAGGGTTTCATTGGGTCCACATAATCTCTGTAATTTTAACTATCGGCAATTTTGAAGAGATATTCTGTGAGAGAGAGTCCTAGCTACCAGTGATTCGATCTGACGATGTGTTGTGATGGGATCGCGGTTAACCTGTGATCTGAGTTACAACGATGGCAAACTAGTAGCCGATCAGCGTTGACGGTGGTGATATACAGCATGTTAATTCTAGGAGAAGAGAACGACAGGAGGAAGGAAGCAGCAGATTAGAAAAGGAATAAATACTAATATAGTCCAATACTTGGATGCCTGAAACTGTTTAAAGGTTAACAGTTTGGTATCTGAGAGCTTGATAGTTGTGGTTGGCACTGATGGTTCAAGGGCCAAGGCCGTCATAATTTGTTTACCCAAAACCCGTCCTAATCGTGGTGGTACAGCATTACCGACCTGTCGAAATCCATGCCATTTGGTCTGGTGGAAGCGAAACCAATCTGGAAATGAGTGCAGTCTAGCGGCCTCTCGCACGGAGATTACCCGTGGGTAATCAGGATGAATGGGGCGAGGAGAGGTATAGCGACCGTTTTTATAACCAGTACCTGCTCTGAGGGTATGGCATGGTTTATCCCAGTGTAAGCGTCGTAAGCGACTGGTAGTTTCTACCTCCCCCATGGGTGTGTTTCTAAACCGCTCAATCGAGGCTTCTGTGTGCTGGGTTTGCAGGGAACTGGTCAATAGTTGAGGATTCCACTGGCGGGGATAGGCAAAGTTATCAGGATCGGTGATTACATCCCGTAACTTTTCTACATAGGGCATGGCTAACGCTTGGAGCAGGTCTAGCTGTTCTGGTGTTAGTTCAACACAATCGCTTTTCTGGAGTTCAGGAAAATCATCTAAGTTAGGCAAGTCTGCGATCGCATCCTTAACAGTTACCCATTGGTCAGAGCCTAGTTCTGAGTCAGGATAAAGCACTGGTTTCTCCCCAAGCCTAGAACCCAGTAAAAACAACCGCCGCCGTTTTTGAGGCACGCCAAAATCTGCTGCATTCAATACCTTGACTGGCTCAGTTATCCTGTAGCCAGCTGCTTTAAACTCACTGATTAGCTGCTCGAACAGGTCTTGGTATTTGTTCTGAGCTAAGCCTGGAACATTCTCCATCACAAAATAGCGTGGTTGGAGTTCTTTGACCAAACGGCAGAACTCAAACACTAAATTATTGCGTGCATCATCTACTTGACGCTTACCGATCAAGGAGAATCCCTGACAAGGGGGTCCACCAATGACTAGATCAATGACTAGATCAATGGTAGAAACCTGCGATGAAACCTCTCTACAGTCTTGGTTTTGCCCCCTTTGAGTTGCCCACTCCCTCAGGGCTTTCTGAATTTCCTGACCAGACAGGGTAGCAACGTCGGTACATAAAACCTTGGTTTGGGGGGAATTGAAGGCATACACTGCCCCATGAATTGGGTCTTGTTCAACGGCGAGGGCAACATCAAACCCCGCCTGCTCAATCCCTAGGGAGAAACCACCAGCACCAGCAAATAAATCAACGGCTAAGGGTCGATGAGGGAAATTTGCCATGCCGTTTATGGTAATCTAATTTTATTGCGCTGCACGCTTCGGAACAGGGAACAGGGAACAGGGAACAGGGAACAGGGAACAGGGAACAGGGAACA
>NZ_CEYLVT010000333.1:0-6154 GCF_982860115.1 Moorena sp. | reverse complement strand
AGTGGGGGAAACCCCCAGTTCCGAAGCTGCATCGCTTGTCTGTACCCCCACACCCTACACCCGGTCACCCTACACCCCACACCTGACGTCTTTGTAAAAAACCTACCCTTGTGAGGGGGTTAGGGGTGGGTTCCTGTTACCTGTTCCCTACTCCCTAATCCCTACTCCCATTAACCCCAAGGGGGGCGTACCTCACCCAATTGAGAATCCCTATAAAGTATTAAGCTGTGTTTAGATTGATGCAGTTTAATCCCATGAAACTACAACGGACAACTCTGATTTTAGTCATTTCTGCCATCCTCCTGGGGGGAGGTGTATATATTTATGAAATTCAGGGTTCTGAAAAGCGAGAAGCTGCTAAAATCCCTAAAAAATCTATATTTAATTTCACTGAAGACGAGATTCAATCGTTTACTGTTAATAGTGATGACAAGACGTTAGTATTTGAGCGAGCCAGTGAGCCAGAATCGGGTTGGCGCATGAAAAAGCCCAAAGAAGCAACAGCTAGTGATGCGGTTGTTTCCTTTTTATTGAACTTGCTGGCTCAGGGCAAAAGCGATCGCATTCTGACGGTTAGCCCTGACCAACTTTCAGAGTATGGATTGGACAAGCCCTCAGCAACTATAACAGTGAAACTGAAAAATCAGGACAGTCCGAAGCTGATCTTAGGCAACTTTGACTTTACTCGCAGTTTCCTATATGCTCAAGTCCTACCACTGGATTCCAAATCTGAGCAGTTGGATGTACTGTTAGTGCCAGTGGACTTTCAGTATGCTGTCTCACGCCCCCTCTCAGAATGGCTGGTTAATCAGGAAAAGGCTGAAGAAGAGAAGCCATCTGCTGCTGAAAAAACTGACTAGTAACAAATCCACAGAAGTTAGCTTCCCTGTAGTTTTGATAACAGCTTTGACAGTCAACCGAGGGGTCGCTAGAGTGAAAGTTATCTATACACACATTTTGTGCTGTTCTATTGATAAAGTTAGTTCTAGCAAATGCTAGCCGCAACATCAGTTAATTGATTAATCTCCTAATCGGATCTTAAACACTATGGATATTCTTCTTAGCATACTCGCCCCAATTGTTTTAGTAGCTTTTGGCTACACTGTCGGTACGACAAAAGTTGTCCAAGAGGGAAATGAAGCTCTAGTAGAACGCTTTGGTAAGTATCGTAAAAAACTAGACCCTGGTCTTAACTACAATGTAGTTCCGTTTATAGACAAGATTGCTGTAGAAGAGAGTACCCGTGAGCAGATTTTAGACATTGAACCTCAGCAGGCAATCACCAAAGATAACGTTCAGGTAGAAGTCGATGCCATCGTGTATTGGCAAATTTTAGATATGTACAAAGCGTTTTATGCTGTAGATAATGTTCATGAGGCGATTGAAAATTTAGTCATGACCACTCTGCGTTCTACCATTGGTCAGATGGAACTAGATGAGACTTATGCCTCTCGAGACAGAATCAATCAGAACTTACTGCAACAACTAGATGATGCCTCTGCTGATTGGGGAGTCAAGGTGATGCGGGTTGAGGTGCAAGAGATTAAACCACCCCAAACTATTATCGATGCCCTAGAGAAGGAGCGAGCTGCTAAGAGTGAGAAACAAGCCAAAATTTTACAGGCTGAAGGTACAGTGGAGTCGATCCAAATGATTTCCAAAGCTCTTGAAGAGGAATCTAATACTCAGAAAGTCCTACAGTTCCTGATCGCTCAACGCTATGTAGAAGCTAATGAAAAATTAAGTGAAAGCAGCAATTCTAAAGTCGTCTTTATGGATCCAAAAGCACTGAGCGAAGCTATGACTGATTTGCTTCAAACTGAATCTCCGGGCCAAAGTAATTAAAGCAATAACAATGTAAGCATATACTTAAACACGCCAAATTGCATCAGCAACACGGCAGACATCATGGATCTGGCGAACATCGTGTACCCGCAGGATGTCTGCTGAACCGGCAATGGCACTGCAACAAGCTGCAGCAGTTCCCCAAATTCGACCCTTGGGGTCTGGTTGATTGATGATGCGTCCAATAAAGCTTTTCCGAGATACTCCGACTAATATCGGTACACCAAGGGCATCAAACCTAGGCAGTTGCCGCAGAATCTCTACACTTTGCTCAGCGGTTTTGGCAAAACCAATGCCTGGGTCAATAATAATATGCGATCGCTTAATTCCTGCTGCGATTGCGGCATTGACCTGCTCCTCCAGAAAGCTATAGATTTCCCCAATTAAGTCTTGATAATCAGTTAGTTTTTGCATGGAAACGGGGGTGCCTCGGATATGCATTAAGACAATTGGTACCCCCAACTGGGCTACGACTGGAAACATGTCTGGGTCAAATGTGCCACCGGAAATATCATTGACCATATCCGCACCAGCTTCTACCGCAGCCTTAGCCACAGATGCTCTAGTGGTATCGACAGAAATCGGTATCTTCACCACTGAACCCATGGCCTTTACCACAGGCACGACTCGTTTCAGTTCCTCCCCTAGGGAAATTTGCTCGGCACCAGGTCTAGTCGATTGACCACCAATATCGATAATATCAGCACCAGCATCTACTAGAGCCTGAGCTTGCTTTAAGGCAGCTTCTGGGGTGTAATACTCACCGCCATCACTAAAACTATCGGGGGTAACGTTCAAGATACCCATGATATAGGTTCGTTTGCCCCAGTGGAAAGAATAGTTCTCGATGGTGAGTTTTCCTTTATCCATGGCTTATGGATCATGGCTAATTGTAAATTGAAAATTGCCATTAGCAAATTAACTAATTAATAAGTCCAGAACAATTAACCCATCAACAATTAACAATTAACAATTAGCCAATGACTAATTACAACTACTGATAATTGACAATCCTGGCAAAGCTCGCAGGTTCCAAACTTGCTCCGCCCACCAGTACTCCATCAATGTCTGATTGAGCCATAATTTCATCAATATTCTTGGGTTTGACGGAGCCACCATATTGAATTGGGACATTAGCTTCCTTTAGCTTAGAGCGAATCAATCCAATGATTCGATTCGCTTCTGATGCATCACAAGTGTCACCACTACCAATTGCCCAGATTGGTTCGTACGCAATCACTAAATTTTGCTGGTCAACGTTGACTAGGTCTTTTTCCAACTGCTTGGTAATAATGTCTTCTGTTTCACCAGCATCCCGTTGTGCTTTCGTTTCCCCAACACACAGAATCGGAATCAAACCGTGACGCTGAGCAGCGTGAAGGCGTTTATTAACGGTTTCATCCGTTTCGCCGAAGTATTGACGCCGTTCACTATGACCAACAATGACATAGCGCACACCAATTTCCTTGAGCATTGCACCGGCAATTTCACCAGTGTAGGCTCCAGCATTTTCCCAGTGGACATTCTGAGCCCCGATCTGTACACGAGTATTTTGTACATGCTCAGACATCACACCCAAGTCGGTGAAGGGAGCACACAGAACAACCTCCCGTTCTATGGGAGTTTGCTCCAGCTCAGGCAAAAATCCCTTTAAAAACTCAGCGGTTTCCCCTTGAGTTTTGAACATTTTCCAGTTACCAGCTATAACAATTTTCCGCACAGCTTAACTAAATCATCTCTAAACCATAATGCATTCTTTAGTTTAAAGCTTTTACTTACGCCAATATCAGAAATGTTAGACTTTTGCTGCTCACTGACGTGATCAGACGATACTCCTAGGGTAAATTCAGGGAAGCATCATAAGAGTAAGGTCAATTTATTCTCCCAACTCCCCAGACGCTTCTACATCTGTTGTCTACAGTCTTGAGAAGCTTCCCTGCTCCTGACGCTTCACCATGTCTAGCTAGCCTAGCTAGGTTATAACGCTGCTGCTTCCCGTGCTGCGGCAGCTTCGTCGGGATGAATGTTCAAACGGGTTAAATTAAGACGACCCTTGTTGTCAATTTCCCGTATTTTGACAACTACCTCATCTCCTACCGCTAACTCATCTTCCACTTTGCCAACTCGGTAGTCAGCTAGTTGGGAAATGTGAATCATACCTTCTTTGCCAGGAAGTATTTCCACAAAGGCACCAATGGGAATAATCCGGGTGACACGACCAACATAGACATCCCCTTCATTCAGCTTGCGGGTTAAGCCTTGGATGATATTGATCGCTTTTGTGGCCCTGTCCCCATCCATAGCAGATACGGTAACTGTACCGTCATCTTCAATATCGATTTTTGCCCCAGTTTGCTCGGTAATTCCTTTAATTGTCTTACCCCCTGGACCAATGACTGTACCGATGAACTCTGGATCAATCTTCATCGTTAATAGGCGAGGAGCAAAGGGTGACATGTCTGTGGAGGGTGTGTCAATCACCGCCAGCATCTTTTCTAGGATATGCAGTCTGGCCGGTTTGGCTTGCTCAATGGCCTGGGCTATGGTGTCCATGGACAAACCAGTGATTTTCATGTCCATTTGCAAAGCCGTGATGCCAGTATCGGTACCAGCGACTTTGAAGTCCATGTCACCCAAAAAGTCTTCAATACCTTGAATATCGGTTAGAATGCGGACTTCCTCTCCTTCTTTGATCAAACCCATGGCTGCACCACTAACCGGTTTGGTAATCGGTACACCTGAATCCATCAAGGCCAGTGTTGAACCACAAACCGAGCCCATGGAGGTGGAACCATTGGAGGAGAGCACTTCCGATACCACTCGGATCACATAGGGAAACTCGTGTTGAGGGGGCAACACTGGCACTAATGCTCGTTCGGCTAAGGCTCCGTGACCAATTTCACGCCGTCCGGGCGATCGCAATGGCTTGACTTCCCCTACAGAAAAGGGTGGGAAATTGTAGTGGTGCAGATAGCGCTTCTCATCTTCTGGGTTAAGGTCATCTAGAGTTTGGGCATCTCCAGGTGTTCCCAAGGTAACAGTGGATAGGACTTGGGTTAGTCCTCGGTTGAACAAAGCGCTACCATGAACTCGCTGAGGTAATAGACTGGTTTGACAAGAGACAGGACGCACTTGGTCTAGCTTGCGACCATCTACGCGCACTCCGTCTTCCACAATCTGAGTACGCATCAGTTTTTTGGTGAGGCTTTTGAACAGCTTATCGACTAATGCGCTATCTTCAGTAACCACTACACGGATTGGGTCATCCTCTTTGAGTTCGGCAATTTCTGCTTTGACAGCAGTGTCCTTAACTTCATCTAAGGCAACATCCCGACCCTTTTTGTCCAGGTCAAATTGCGAGAGGATAGCTTTAATTTTGTCAGTGGCGCGATCGCGAATAAATTCTTCTAGATTCGAGTCTACGGCTGGGGGTTCGCCAATCACTATTTCAATTCCCAACTCCTCAAGCAGGTCTTGCTGGGCTTTGATTAAGTCTTGTACCGCTTCGTAGCCGAAATCGATGGCCTCGATTATATCTTGTTCCGGTAATTGATTGGCACCGGCTTCTACCATAATTACCCCTTGTGGGGAACCAGCTACGACTAAGTCCAAGTCGCCGTTTTCGATTTCTTTGTAGGTGGGATTAATCATAAAATCATCCCCGAGTAACCCTACCCGTACAGCTGCCATTGGTCCATAGAAGGGAATGCTGCCCTGCAACACAGCAATCGATGCACCAGTAACTGCCAAAACATCTGGCGGTACTTGTTCATCCATAGACAGGGTAGTTGCTACAATCTGTATATCATCTCGTAGCCAACTGGGAAATAACGGACGCAAGGGACGGTCAATTAGACGGCTAGTTAGGATAACTTTTTCTGGAGGACGGCCTTCCCGCCTGAGGAAACCACCGGGAATCCGACCTGCTGCGTAGAGTCTTTCTTCGTAGTCAACTACCAAGGGCAGAAAATCGACCCCTTCTCGACCAGGGGCACGAGTTGCTGTCACTAAAACTGCTGTATCCCCCGACTGTATCATTACTGAACCACCAGACTGAGGGGCAAGTAGACCTACTTTGAGTCTAATATCCCGTCCATCAAAGGATATTGACTTGTCTATCTCTACCATTTCGGTACTTTTTCCTTCTTTGTTTGATCACTGTTCTCGTTCTGTCGCAATCGTAGCATTTATCACTCGGGGGGGTGGTAAGTAGGGAGTGGGGAGTGGGGAGTGGGGAGTAGGGAGTGGGGAGTGGGGTGTGGGGGTACAGACAAGCGATGCAGCTTCGGAACTGGGGGTTTCCCCCACT
>NZ_CEYLVT010000332.1:0-6222 GCF_982860115.1 Moorena sp. | reverse complement strand
GTTCAGTGTAGGCTTCCCAGCCAATCCGGGCATCCCTTAGGAGGCGCTGGGCTTTAAGAACGGACTGCCCTTCCGCTCTATTTTTTATATTTATTGCTGCATTGTGGTCTCTGTCCAAACTACAACCGCAGTGAGGACAATCGTGCCAACGGACGTGCAACTTTTTAGGAACTTTTTTCCCACAATCAGAGCAATTCTGTGAAGTATTCTGGGCACTTACTGGAACCGCCAACAAGCCAGCATTTAAGGCTTTGCTCGTTAGGATTGCTAGAAAGCTTGACCAGCCAGCATCCAACACAGATAATGCTAATCGGGTTTTGGCAAGCCCTTTTACATTTAACTTTTCGTGAGCAACTACATCATATTTTGACAGCAAATAATTGGCTGTTTTAAAGTGAAAATCTTTTCGCTTATCGGCGACCTTCTTGTGTTGCTTTCCAAGTTGTTTGATAGCTTTCAGTCTATTGTTACTTCCTTTTTTCCGTCGAGATACCCGTTTTTGAATAACTTTTAATCTTTTTTGGGCTTTTCGATAATACTGGGGAATATCAATGGTTTCTCCTTCCGAAGTGGTTAAAAACTCCTTAAGGCCAACGTCAATCCCAACTATTGAATTAGGGTTGATATCAGGCTTAACTTGAGGCACTGTTTTGTCTTCTAGAGACAGAACCAAGTAGTAGCCATCACATTTCTTGGTAATAGATGCAGTTTTAATTTTGAATCCGTCAGGAATAGGGCGATGCAGGACAACCTTGACCATACCTATTTTTGGGAGGTTGATCAGATTACCCTCTAGGCATTCGTCCTTGATCTGTGGATAGGTAAAAGTACGGTAGCGGTGACGTTTTTTGAACCTAGGTTTGCCGCTTCGTTTTCCGTTGATGTCTCCTTTGATAAATCTATCAAAGGCTAGCTTTACCCTTTTGACCACATCCTGAAGCACTTGGGAATGAATGTCTTTATACCAAGGGTGAGTCTCTTTGAGACTAGGTAAATATTTCTTCTGGCTGTAATAATCCGGGTTTTCTCTCAATTCGGAAATATGACAAACAAGAGGACAGGCGTTAATAGAACAGCGATTTTGATCGTACCAATTGAACCGATCAGCCAAAAGGTAATTGTACTGAGCGCAAAGCATAGACAACCAGTTGTCTATCTGTCTTTTTTGTTCTTTTGTTGGCTTCAATCGGTATTGGTAAGCAATTCTCACCGTGTTGCCCTCTTTTTTATCGACCTATTACAATTATACTATACGTACAGTCATATGGCAATTCATAATGAAAGATAAAAAATTAACAATCAGGATTACCAACTTTGAGAAAAGACAGTTAGCACAAGAGGCCGCAACGACGCGGAATGACTCAGTCAGAGTTAATAAGGAGTTTGATAGCTCGCTTCCCTGTTCGCGTAGCGGAGGCCGTAGGCCACGCTTCGCGAACGGCTTTGCCGAATCCGAAAGACCCTGTGCAAAATTCATCCCACACCTATGCTACGCATTAGGATGTGGGGCTTCTTTTGCCGGACAGCTAAATGGATTGTCTTTTTTGCGATCGCTCCCTACCTGATTCCCATGGCTCTACCAGCAAAGGCGGCGTTGCAGCAATTGAAGTATGAATTTATATTGTCTAGTTTTGGTAAAACCTCATTATCTGGTACCCCTTGTATAATCACAAAAATTAAAATTTAAATCCTAATAAATTCCAAGAATTTAGGATCCAGATAAATAGCCATGCCGCTAGCATACTCAAACAATAATACCCTCGTCTGATCCAAGACCAGTTTTTGTCTCTCCAAGCCAGTAAACCAATAATCGATACTAGAGTAGTCAAGCCTGTGGTCACAATGGGTAGATAAAGTAACGCAATTAGAACAGGGGGCATTCCGAAGAAAAATTCCCAGAAATCTATTGTACTAATAGTTATCCCCATTCCAATCAAAAAGCATAAATTGAAGACACTAATCAGACCAATGATCAACTCCACCAGACGAGTATGTCGTGAAACTATAGATAACGTTTTATTTTTGCGGCTAATTAATGGTCTAATTAGCCAAACTAAACATCCCCATAGGAAGATGGTCACAGAAAATCCTGCCAGTCCAAGCTGTAAAACAGGAGCTTCGTACCAGGGTAACTTTTCATAGGTTAAATGGACATGACTACTCATAGACATACCAGTAATTTTACCCTGACTATCTGGCCGAAAATTTATATACATACTGCTGTCAGTAGCACGAAATAGGAGTGGCTCGACTTCCTCCCATGTACTTCTTCCTGGAAATATAGTTAAGGTGTGGTCTTTATTAGTTTGAATAATCAATAATTTGCCCCATTCCAGCAAAACCATGGCTAGTTTGACCAGGGAGTTTCGAGGATATCGAATGAAGCGATAACCGCCCTTTATTTGTTTATATTGCTGTTCATATTGCTGGTTATACTGCTGGGGACTATCAGCTTCAGTGATAGTTTTAGTAATCGTTTCAGTAGGTGACGAAATGGTTTTATGTACAGGATAATAACGATCTAAAAACTGTTCAACCAAGTCGTCTCGCAAATTTTCATTAAGAGTGTTACGATTGTAAGCAATATAGAAACCTAACTTTTGTTCTGGGATTAAAAATAGCAGATTAGTATACCCTGACATGCTACCGCCATGCTCAATTATCCGTTGATTATTCACAAAGCGCTCAAAAAAACCATAAGTAGATCCTGCTACTTGAGGAAGGTTGGGAAAATTAGTATAGTGTTGGCGGTGCATCTCCTGTACTGTAGTGTCATTCAGGATACGCTCTGTACCATAACGACCTCCCTGTAAATGAGCAATCATAAAGTGAGCCATATCTTCGCCAGTAGTACTTAACGCTGTAGTAGGAACACTTTTATTACAGGTAAAGGGTTGATTTATATAATTGCCATTTTTGTACTGATATCCCACAGCTAAATCAGCAGCCAGCTGAGACGGTAATGGTTGCTGAAAACTACTTTGACTCATATTCAAAGGTTGTAGGATAGCTTGGTTAATATAGTCACTGAAAGGAATTCCAGCAACTACTTCGACTAAGTAACCTGCTAATGCTAATCCCACATCACTATAAACATATAATTCACCTGGTGGTCGCACTCGCTCTGGTAAATTTTCTGTGAGAAATTTTTCTAAGGATGGCAGCTGAGACTGGCAAAGAGTGGCTCCGCCAATCGCCCAAGCTACATCAAATCCATGAGTATGAGTTAAGAGATGATCAACTGTGATTGGCTTAAATTTATTAGTCTTGATTTCAAATTCCTTAAGATACTGGTTAATATCTTCATGTAGCTTAAGCTTACCTTGCTCGACTAGTTGCATTATTGCCGTAGAGGTAACTAGTTTAGATACAGAGCCTACACGAAACAGAGTTTTGTTAGGAATAACCGGTATCTGATCCTCAAGGTTGGCGTAGCCGTAGCCTTTAGAGAAAATAATCTTGTCATCTTTGACTAAGGTAAATACCGCTCCAGGAATATTATTTTCTGTCATTTGATTGACAAAAAAATCGTCACTAAATTCTTCTATATCCTTGAATTTAGTTAGTTTGACATGAGAATCATCCGTTGTAGATACCATCGGCAAATACCGGTTAGATACACTCAAAGATTCCTCAGCAAATACGGGAAGTACAGAAACACTAAGAATTAATAGAGCTAAACTTAGTGATTGAATCAGTTTTAGTAAGCTATTTACTGTTGTTTTCACTCAAATTTAACCCTTCAACAACATCCCAACGAAGCGGTGGGCTTATCATACCTTTTTCACTATAGTTTGAACGCACTAAAAAGTTATAAACACGCAAATGGTAGTCATAGGTATAAGCCCGATTCGGTTCATAAACCCCAACATCAACAAAATACTTACCACTGTTTAAATCTAAGCGGGATAGATGGAGTTGTATTTTTCCTTTACCTTTAATACCTGGTACTGATACTCCCATGGTAGTTGTGTTAGTCTCAAGACAAACTTGACTATCTTCAGTACTAATGAGGACACTAAAAATTAGTCCATCAATTGCTTGAGGTGAAAAGTACTCAATGTCAATAGCTAAGGAATCACCACTATTAATCTCTAAGCTAGGTAACAGCAACACATCGGTAATTTCTACTTCTAGAGAGCCAAAGCGGTTTTGATTCATTCGCAGTTGCACACCAGACCTAGTCACTTGGGAGGATCCGTTGGGAGTGCGTTGCTGAGTTTGCGATCGCATTTGATTGACATACTGTGCTACTACCACTTTTGGCTCACCGTAAGCCATGATTTGTCCTTGTTGTAGCCACAAAGCGCGATCGCAAAGTTGCTCAATTTGTTCGCTACTGTGAGAAATTAGGACAATAGCACAGCCAGACTCTTTCAACTGCGCAATTCGTTCCAAGCACTTAGCCTGAAATCTCAAATCCCCAACGGAGAGAAACTCATCAACTAGCATCACATCTGGGTCTGTGTGTACAGCCACCGAAAACGCCAGCCGCATCTGCATCCCTGTACTATAAGTGCGCACTGGATTATCGATAAACGGCTCAAGTTCAGCAAAGGTCACGATTTCATCAAACCGTCGCCCCATCTCTTCACGAGTAAGACCTGCTACCACACCACTAACAAAAGCGTTTTCTCGCCCAGTCAAATCTGGATGGAAACCAGCTCCCAAATCCAGCAGCGCTCCAATGGAGCCATTAACCGTAACCTTGCCTTTATCCGGTTTTCCAACCCCACCAATCAAGCGCAACAGGGTTGATTTACCAGCCCCATTGTGACCGAGAATGCCCAGCATCTGGCCTGGGGAAACGGTGAAGGTAATATTCTGCAACGCCCAAAACCTTTCCGCTGCCATAATATGCCGAAAACCCGACAGCGCCGCCTCCATAATGGTAAACGGTCGGTCAGGATGATAGTTGTTAAAGCGTTTACCGAGTTCTTTAACAATAATTGCATCAACCATCTATAATTCCTCCACAAAGCGATCGCTCTGCCACCGGAAAATTTGAAGACCGATAGGTAAACATACTGACGTGACCAAAGCCATAACTAGCAGAGCTAGCCAATCCGGTGCTGTGCCTTTAATTAGTACAGTGCGATAGGCGTTAACCAGATGCACCATCGGGTTAAGGTAATACAAAAACTGATAATTTTTGGGCACATTAGTAATATCATAAAAAATCGGTGTCACATAAAAAAGCAGCTGTAAAAGTACACCGATAGTATGCTGGGTGTCGCGAAACGTTACATTAAAACCAGCTAGTAGATAGGCTAAACTAATGGTAACGGCAAACTGGAGAACTTGTAGGATTGGTAACAGTATAACTACTGGCTGTAACTGAACACCATCGATTAACAGAAAGATAACTAATACTGGCAGGGCTAGAATAAAATGAATCAGACCTGTGGTTACCGTCACCACCGGTAAAATAGCGTTTGGAAAACCCGGTTGTCGGATCAGGGGGCGATTATGAATAATCACGCCAGTTGCTTGAAAAAGAGAGCTGTTAAACCATGTCCATACCAACAATCCAGAAAATGCAAATGAAGTATATTGAGGAATATCAACCGACAATACAAAACTGAAAACAAAGGTAAAAACAGCTAACTGAAGTAGTGGATTAAGCAGCATCCAAGCTACTCCTAAAGCTGACCGTTTGTAGAGTAGCTTCATCTCCCGATTAACTAGCTCTCGTAGCAAATCATAAAGATAATAAAACCGCCACTTAAACAACGGTTTAATTTTTGATTTTTGATTTTTTATTGAAGACATTGGAGTAATATAGCATTTTAATTTGAGATGTAAAACTAGAATTGATATAAATCGGGAATCGGGAATCGGGAATCGGGAATCGGGAATCGGGAATCGGGAATAGTAGGAAATAGAGCAGATTAATTATTTTATGATCTATTTTTAAATGCAATGCTAAATTACTTTTTTTTAGACGGTAATAAAGCAGTAAATAAAAGCTTGAAAGGTATTTATTTGCCAGACCAAAAAATAGTTGTTTTAAATAATAAAAAAACTAAAACTTTTATCAAGAAATTTTTCAGTCTTTGGCTGAGATTACAGTGTTTTTCATAACTATGAGGTACACAGAATTTTTTCACTCTTGCCTCTTGCCTCTTGCCTTCCCCTCCTGGGAGGGGTTAGGGGTGGGTTCCTATTGCCTATTGCCTACTCCCTACTCCCTACTCCCTACTCCCTACTCCCTACTCCCTA
>NZ_CEYLVT010000331.1:4161-6300 GCF_982860115.1 Moorena sp. | reverse complement strand
CGCTTGGGATCAAGACAATGATGATTGAAGAGCGATGCAGCTTCGGAACAGGGGGTTTCCCCCACTCGCGCTTTGCATCAAGACAACGACAAATTAAGTATATTGTCTTGATGCAGTCGCTCATGGGGGAAACCCCCTTTGGCGGCGCTGCATCGCTTAGGTACCCTAAATATTTGGAAAAACGCGAGTTCCATAAAACTCAGGTGCTGGTAGATTGAAGGAGCTTCCAGCCAGAAGCCAGGAGTCGGTTAGGGTTAAATCTGTAATTATAGCGCTGATCAGAGTAATGAGGTATACAGAATTTTTCCCCTACTCCCGATTCCCGATTCCCGATTCCCGATTCCCGATTCCCCTTAACCCAAGACTAAAGTCCCTCAGGCAATTGAGAACTGGTATAGTAAAAATGACTCAGCTTAACAAATTGTAATCATGGCCAGAGACCTAAGGGGATTTATCCAAGAGCTAGAACAGAAGGGACAATTGCGGCGGATTAAGGCTTTAGTTGACCCAGATTTGGAAATTGCTGAGATATCAAACCGGATGCTACAAGCGGGTGGACCTGGCTTGCTGTTTGAGAATGTAAAAGGGTCATCCTTTCCGGTGGCGATTAATTTAATGGGAACAGAAGAACGGGTTTGCTGGGCGATGAACCGCTCAACCCCGGAAGATTTGGAAACTCTGGGCAAGAAGCTAGGGATGCTGCAACAACCAAAGCCACCTAAGAAGATTTCCCAGGCGGTGGAATTTGGCAAAATTTTGTTTGATGTGGTCAAAGCTAAACCAGGGCGAGACTTTTTCCCTCCTTGTCACCAGGTGGTGGTGCAGGAAAATGATTTGGATTTGAATACATTACCCCTGATTCGCCCTTATCCCGGTGATGCTGGCAAGATTATTACCTTAGGATTGGTGATTACGAAAGATTGTGAGACTGGTATTCCTAATGTGGGGGTTTATCGGCTACAACTGCAGTCTAAGACTACGATGACGGTGCATTGGCTCTCGGTCAGGGGTGGAGCACGACATTTGCGCAAGGCGGTGGAGAGAGGAAAGAAATTAGAAATTGCGATCGCACTCGGTGTTGACCCCCTGATTATTCTGGCTGCTGCTACTCCCATACCGGTTGACCTGTCGGAATGGCTCTTTGCTGGACTCTATGGTGGGTCTGGGGTCAACCTAGCCAAATGTAAAACCTTAGATTTAGAAGTACCAGCGGATTCGGAGTTTGTCCTCGAAGGCACGATTACTCCAGGGGAAATGTTGCCAGATGGTCCGTTTGGTGACCACATGGGTTATTACGGTGGAGTGGAGGATTCCCCCTTGATTCGCTTCCACTGTATGACTCACCGCAAGGATCCGATTTATTTAACTACCTTTAGTGGGCGTCCACCAAAAGAAGAAGCGATGATGGCGATCGCACTCAATCGGATTTATACCCCCATCCTGCGGCAACAAGTCTCAGAAATTGTGGATTTCTTCTTGCCCATGGAAGCTCTGAGTTATAAAGCCGCCATTATTTCGATTAAGAAAGCCTATCCAGGACAAGCGCGACGGGCTGCTTTGGCGTTTTGGAGTGCGTTGCCTCAATTTACCTATACCAAGTTTGTGATTGTGGTGGATGAGACTATTAATATTCGCGACCCCCGTCAAGTGGTGTGGGCAATTAGTTCTAAGGTTGACCCAGTCCGGGATGTCTTTATTTTGCCCAATACTCCCTTTGATAGTTTGGATTTTGCTAGTGAAAAGATTGGCTTAGGGGGACGGATGGGTATTGATGCTACTACTAAGATTCCACCGGAAACCGAACATGAATGGGGCGCAACGTTGGAGTCTGATGGGGATGTAGCAGCGATGGTAGACCGGCGTTGGGCTGAGTATGGGTTAGGGGATTTGGATCTCAAGGATGTTGACCCGAATTTGTTTGGTTACCAGATGTGATTTATAGGTCAGCGGTCAGCGGTCAGTGGTCAGTGGTCAGCGGTCAGCTGTCAGCCGTCAGCCTCAAATAGATTACTAGAAAGCGTTGCTGAATCTTCGGATGAATAGCAGTAGAGTGGGCATCCTGCCCGCGCGAAAATAAGCATGAAAGTAGAGTGGGCATCCTGCCCGCGCGAAAATAAGCATGAAAGTAGAGTGGGCATC
>NZ_CEYLVT010000331.1:0-4061 GCF_982860115.1 Moorena sp. | reverse complement strand
CTGCCCGCGCAAAAATAAGCATGAAACTGGCAAGATGCCAGTTCTACCAAGATGCCAGTTCTACCAAGATGCCAGTTCTACCAAGATGCCAGTTCCACCAAGATGCCCATTCTACCTCACTCTTAAAATCATTCAATTATTAAGCAATGCCTACTAAACAGCGATTGGCCGTAGGCCACGCTACGCTCCGGAAGCGTTCGCAAAGCCTGGCCGAAAGGCCTCAGCTTCCGCGCTTATGCGATTGGCCTTTCGGCCACGCTACGCGATCGCATAAATCCACTTAGGGGTTCTATAGCAACTGATCACCTGCGATAGGTTCTGTATCTGGCACTGATGCTAATATTGCATCAAAATGGTTGTAATCTGCTTTTTCAGCATAACTCTGCAATAGTTGTACAACTTTATGAGCTTCAATTTTTTCCGTCACAGCACTCACTAACCACTGCTCGATAGAAACTTGATTTTCTTGAGCAAGACGTTGAATTTCTTTCAACAAGGTATCAGGTAATTGTAACGGAGAATAACTCATTCTATAACTTGATCCTGTAAATTGATAGACTGAACGTAAGCATTCAGCTGTTGGCCTTTGGCTGATAGCTTAATGCTTACGAACTACTTATATTGCTAGTACAATAGAGTAAATTTTACCTTTCCAAGCCTATTTCTTGTTTGATATCCAAACTCTCCTGCTGGAAATCAGTGGCTTTTGAGTCGTCCCCCAGGTTTTTGTAAACCTTGGCGAGATTTTCCAGAGAGTTAGCTTCACCTTCACGATCGCCTATGTCTCTTGCAATAGCCAAACTCTGCTCGAAGTTTTCAATGGCCTTTGGATAGTCCCCTAGGTTTGTGTAAATAATACCGATAATATTCAGAGATACAGCCTCACTTTGCTGGTCGCCTATTTCTCGATAAATACTGACTAACGTCTGCCAATACTGCAATGCTTCCCGATCTTGACTTACTTGAAACGGCTTCAGAGGTTGATTATAAAATCGGTAATTTTGAGGTTTAGGGCTTTGTGAAGATTGAGCTAATGCTGGAGAAGTTGGTAATAGGGGTGAAACATTACCTAGTAAAGGTGGTGAAAAATTACCTAACAAAGCCAGCAGGATAATTAATCGAAATTTTGGAAATTTCATGACGATCACACAAAAAAAAATAGAATAAGGAATCGGGGGATTTTTCTGTTAACAAGTTCCCCGTTACTTGGTTAATTTTTACCAGTACAAGAATCAACCAAGGGCTGTGAATAAATTTTTTATCAACCAAGCTCCTGCCATAAATCTGCCCAATCCTGAGGGAGTATTTTATCCTAGGAATTAGGCCAACCTAGTTGAGGGAGGTTGGTGAAGGCATCAAACCACATCCCTTTGGGCATACTGTAAGTTTGAAGCTTGAAAAAAATCATCTATTTATATAACAGTGTTAGATCGGAAAATTATGAAAAGCAGTGGTATGAATTTTTAAATTTATCCAAAACCAAGCAACTAATCAGTAACCCTTTTTTGCAATTTAATTGCAATCAAACAAGACGTCTTTCAGAAGTCGTTAACAGCGGATTTGGGAACACGGAACAGTGGACAATAATTCACGAAAATGCCTGAAATTAAGCAAAAATTCTAAGATAATTCCCAAACTCCCCACACCCGGGCCCCGCGCCCACTCCCCTTTTTTTTTACAAATATCAGATGTACCCTTTCAATTCTCCCGTTCCCGTAGCGTGGCCATAGGCCTGCATAGGTTTATTTTTAAGCTGACTGCTGACTGCTGACCGCTGTTTGCGTAGCGTGGGCGTAGCGCATATGCTTACGTAATTAGTAGATACACAGGATTTTTCCCCAATCCCGAAATTCTCTCTTTTTTCTTCCCTATTGCCTATTCCCTATGGCCGACTCCCGATTCCCGATTCCCGATTCCCGATTCCCGATTCCCCTAAAGTGCTTCACCAATCAACGTAAATGCCGCCCAATCTTTCGGATTACCTGACTTCGGAATCATGGTCAACATCGCTTGGCGCAACGCTTGAGCTTTATCCCCTGTGCTGTTAAGATTCCGATAAAACTCGGTCATCAATTCTGTGGTTTTATCATCAGGGATTGACCACAAGGAGACCATGACACTGGGAACACCCGCTGCAACTAAGGACCGAGATAAACCAATCACGCCCTCACTCTTGATGTGACCGACTCCGGTCTCGCAGGCACTGACTACTACTAGTTCTGCACTGAGTTTCATGTCAAAGATTTCTTCCGCAGTTAGTAGTCCGTCCTCTCCGTTTGAAGGAGCCAAGGCGATCGCACTCCCAATACCTGGGATACGCTTGGGATCAAATAACCCGTGGGTAGCCAAATGAATATATCTAGCGCTAGGCATCTGACGTTTAACTATGGCTTCGGTAGCTTCTTTTCCCAATAGGGGTTGAGCCTTTAACTGGGAGGCAATGTATTTAGCTTCTTTTTCCGCACCCTTGAGAGGAGATAATTCCTGAGGTGTTTCTCCAGGAGCTGGTGGTACCTTGGGCATGGTAGGATTACCAACTACCAGGGCAGTTTGGGCTGATTTAGGAAGGTTTTTCCGTTTCTGATGGGTTAAGCCCAAGACTTCGATGGAGGGAGCAGTGAGCATGGTGTGTTTCTCAATTAAGTACTTTTCCTCCCGGTCTTGCAGGGCTGGGAAAGGCACAGCAAACAGTTCTCTGTGAGGGATGAAGACTACACGGGCATTCTCATCCTTGGGCAGTAAGTCTGCAATCGGCTCAATCAGTAGTTGATGAAGCTGTTGTAAGCGTGGTTTCTCAATATTAGGGGAATCGACAATTTTGACAACATCAGTAATAGGGCGCTCGATTGTTACCCCTTCTTCCCACCCTGGTAACTTGAGTCGTAAAGTACCTTCGTGAGCATTAACTTCAAGCACTTCCCAGGAGTCTGGGAACTGGTCATCCTTGAGTTTGACCCAATCCCCCTGGGACGGTTGCCCGGAAGAGTCACTACTGCGACATTGACCATGGTCTCCAAGGCAATTATATCCCTGGTTAATCAGGTCTTTGAGAGAGGTATCTGGAGGTAGTTTAACCAAGCGCCATTCAATTTCCCCTGTAGGCTGGATCACCCAAATATAGATTCCATCACTGGGAATAATAGAGTATGCTACTAGTGTGGCATTCTGTTGCTGGGCAACCTGTTTGATTTTCTTCAGGTTAGGGTAATTTAGTTGAGTATCTAGTTCTGGGGATAACTCCTTTGTCAGTAATTCCACCAAGGCACGAGCACGTCCCCTCTCGGCAATTTCCAATGCAGCATCAGTTTTATTTCGAGCAATTAAAACTTGCTGCAAATTGCGATAGGTATCAGAGTGCTTCTCGGATAGGGGAATTTTATAGGTATCCTGCAAGCCTGTTCGTAAAGATTCCCTAACCTTCATTGCTTTGGTGAGGGTGGTTTCAGCTTGTTCAAGATCACCTGATTGAAAGAAAGCTAATCCTAAGTTATTGAGGAGTATACCTTTTACGTCCTGGTCTCCTATTGCTCCTGCAATGCTTAAACTCTGGTTTTGGAAATCAATAGCCTTTCGGTACTCCCCCAGGGAATAGTAAGCATTGCCAATAATACCCAGAGAGTAAGCCTTACCTAAGCGATCGCCTATTTCTCGTTTGATAGCCAAACTCTGGTTTTGGAAATCAATAGCCTTTCGGTACTCCCCCAGGGAATAGTAAACATTGCCGAGATTGTTCACAGAGTTAGCCTGACCTTGGCGATCACCTATTTCTCTTGCAATGGTTAAACTCTGGTTTTGGAAATCAATAGCCTTTTTGTAGTCCCCTAGATTTTTGTAAGCATTGCCAAGATTGCCCAGAGAGTAAGCCTCACCTGAGCGATTGCCTATTTTTCGTACAATAGCCAAACTCTGGTTTTGGAAATCAATAGCCTTTTTGTAGTCCCCCAGGGAATAGTAAGCATTGCCGAGATTGCCCAGAGATACAGCCTCACCTCTGTGATTTTCTATTTTTCGTGCAATGGTTAAACTCTGCTGGTGGAAATCAATAGCCTTTCGGTACTCCC
>NZ_CEYLVT010000330.1:4342-6389 GCF_982860115.1 Moorena sp. | reverse complement strand
AATCCCTTGACCGTAGGTCACGCGGGGCGCGTTCGCCATCACGGGTCGCACCTCTGCATCGCTGGATGAGGATTATTAATTGTCTTGATGCAGTCGCTCATGGTTTGGGTTCTGTGTGCGGAACCTGCGTCCGCACCTGTCTTGATGCAGTCGCTCATGGGGGAAACCCCCAAGACCGCGCTGCCTCCCCAAGACCGCGCTGCATCGCTATCGACAAACGTAAATTTGTAAACCTCTTAAAGGAGATTTGTCCATGGCAACTGTCAAAGTGGGTATCAATGGATTTGGTCGTATCGGACGACTCGTATTTCGTGCTGCCCTCAACTACCCAGAAATCGAAGTGCTGGGCATTAATGACCTAGTTCCACCACAGACTATCGCCTATTTACTCAAATACGACTCAACCCATGGTCGTTTCAAGGGTACCGTAGAAGTTGAAGCTGATGGAATTGTGGTCAATGGCAAGAAAATCCCCTGTGTCTCAATTAAAAACCCAGAGGAGCTGCCTTGGACGAAACTCGGTGTGGAATATGTAGTAGAATCTACTGGTCTATTTACCACCTATGATGGGGCATCTAAGCATTTAGAAGCGGGAGCGAAGCGGGTGGTAATCTCTGCTCCTACTAAAAACCCTGATTTGGTTCCCACTCTGTTGATGGGTGTCAATCACGATACCTATGACCCGGCTATTGATAGTATCGTTTCCAATGCCAGTTGCACAACTAACTGTCTTGCTCCCATTGCTAAAGTGATTAATGACAATTTTGGGCTAGCGGAAGGGTTAATGACTACGGTCCATGCCATGACTGCTACCCAGCCAACGGTAGATGGTCCAAGTAAGAAAGACTTTCGGGGGGGGCGAAGTGCTGCTCAGAACATTATCCCCGCTTCTACGGGTGCGGCCAAAGCTGTAACGCTAGTGTTACCGGAACTGAAAGGTAAACTTACAGGGATGGCATTACGGGTACCAACACCGGATGTATCAGTGGTAGATTTGACCTTCAGGACTCAAAAGGCAACCAGCTACCCAGAGATTTGTGCAGCAATGAAGGCAGCGTCAGTTGGGGCGATGAAAGGAATTTTGGGCTATACAGAGGAGCCAGTGGTGTCCACCGATTTTCAAGGGGATCCTCATTCAAGCATTTTCGATGCTGGAGCGGGAATGGAACTTAATTCTAATTTCTTTAAAGTTGTCTGTTGGTACGACAATGAGTGGGGTTACTCTAACCGCATGATTGACCTGATATTATCTATGGCAGCTAAAGGTTAGGTCGCCCGTAGCAGCTAGCCCAGGGAAAGGAAAAATCAGTAACTACTTTCCCTGACTAGAAACTGGAGAAGGGGAAGAGGCAGAACAGACTCGAAGATACCCCAAGTTGGGAAAGACCAAAGTTTCTCGTATCCGGTGAAATAATAAAGCAGATGCGTTCGCGTAGCGACGCTACGCGAACGCATCTGCTGACTCGGTTTGAGTTAATGATTTATTGCTGATTAAGTAAAGGAAAGTATTTTCCTTTCCGATACTCCCAAGTTATGCCCTCGGGATCCCGAGAGCGACTCCACTGACTGAAGTTTGGGTCAGTGCGCATCCTCTTGAGTAACCTATCCCCACAACGGAAGCGATCGCAGAGCTTTTTGACACTATAGGGTTCTACTGAAATCCCCTGGGATGACCCATTAGTAGTGGGAGTAGTATCCTCTATTTCAGGTTCAAAAGTGGCTGATGATTCTTGATTAACCTGATTAAGCTGATCAACTAAAGGAAAGTATTTTCCTTGCCGATATTCCCAAGTGATGCCCTCGGGATCCCGAGAGCGACTCCACTGGCTGAAGTTTGGCTCAGTGCGCATCCTCTTGAGTAATCTATCCCCGCACCGGAAGCGATCGCACATCTGTTTGACACTGTAGGGTTTTAGTAAAAAACCCTGGGATGACCCATTAGTAGTGGGAGTAGTATCCTCGATCTCAGGTTCAAAGGTGTCTGATGATTCTTGATTAACCTGATTAAGCTGATCAACTAAAGGAAAATATTTTCCTTGCCGATACT
>NZ_CEYLVT010000330.1:0-4242 GCF_982860115.1 Moorena sp. | reverse complement strand
TGATTAACCTGATTAAGCTGATCAACTAAAGGAAAATATTTTCCTTGCCGATACTCCCAAGTGATGCCCTCGGGATCCCGAGAGCGACTCCACTGGCTGAAGTTTGGGTCAGTGCGCATCCTCTTGAGTAACCTGTCCCCACACCGCAAGCGATCGCACATCTTCTTCACACTGTAGGGTTCTACTAAAATTAGCTCTGATGAAGATTTAGCAGGAGTAATCTTCTTTTGTGTATTAGTTCCAGAGGTAGCTGATGGAAATGCTGTGGTTACATCGTCAGCTGGGAGAGCTTCGACGATATAATCTGCCAACGGCACCTCCTGGCTGTAAACCCCTTTAGTTGTGTGATACTTGATGATGCTTTCCCCGCTAAACCAATCTAGGGCTGTCCTCACAAAAAGCCACCCAGCTTGGGGAGACTTCTCCAGACATACTGGTGTCTTCTGGCCATTGGTAAGATTAACCAAGTTGTGTGTTGGCTTGAACATCCCCTTTTCGGGTATATACAGCTCATCTTGCTGACGTTTTCGTCTCGGACTACATTCGAGACAGTATTTAGGAGGCTTACCAGGATAGCACTCACGAGTAGTCATATGATTGCATTTGGGGCAAAAAAAGGTAACTGGACGGGTATGAATCGTACGAGTGTGAGCACGGACGATAAAGGTTTGAGAAGGCATAAGTGGTCAAGGTATCAATAGTTATCTAGCAACAGTTATCAACGAACCTGAGTGTGATATAGTTGTTCTGGTGCCGACAGCAATTCTAGGTATATCCCTAGGCACTGGCTGGCGTAACTATATCATCTCTATCATCTAGAGTAAGCATTTCTGCTGGTTTGATGATATTAGGCAAAACTTCGTCAGCAATAACTAAACTCCTAAATAGTTAATACTGATCGCTTTTGCTGGCATCAGCTATTTTTGATAAAGTTCAGTATGCTGCTAACGTTACACAATAGCAGATTCAGGCTAAATCCGTCAGACTACTAGAATCGAGCTCAATATTTGATTGTGCGATCGCACAATTGCGACCTTGCATTTGTGAGCCGATTTCTAATTTTCCTAACCCTCCAAAGTCCGAACTGTCAGCACCTGGGGTGGTGTCGAATCCGGGGGATAGAGAAAATCCACCTGTAGCTGCCTAACTTCTTCAGGGGCTAAATTCAACGTCACCAATGGATGCCCTGGCTGTCCTCGTCGCTGCACTAAATGTACATAGCGCGTTTGAGCCTTTCGATCATCATCATCATAATTTATTCTGAGTGTACCCCGAAAGAACACGTTTTCAACCAGTGGGTTCAAAAACAGCAGTCGATCAGTACCCCCCTCATCCTTCAATGGCGTTTGCAGCGATACCGTCACCGTTTGGGGTTGATTAGTAGTATTCTTCAATGGCAAAGTTAGATTGTATTCTACCCCATAATTACTGTGAGCAAAGTAGGCCGTATCGGGATAGCGCCTTAACATCGAACCACTTTGAATTTGCCCTGTACTCAGAGTAATCAGATGTAGAGTCCCCAGCACATAAGAAAACCCCTGCCCAAGCTGAGGAATACTCAAATAGTTAACATTTGGATTATCTTGAATCAGCACTTGCCATTGAGAACCTTGGGAAACACCAGCCACCCGACCAAACACCGTCGGTTCTTGAGGTGGTTCCAGAGGAGTGGGTATCGGTCCACGGGGTTGAGCTAAGCCTCCCGTATCCAGTAACTGTTGCCATTCTGCTACCGTAGGTTCTCGATAAATCCCATTGCCATCACGAGGGGCTTTCATCGCTAAGTTAGCCACATAAACCATTCCATCACTCCGTAAGCGCATCATGGTAGAACGACCATTGGAAGCTGGTGCTCGTTTAACTGGAATTGGCTGATTCATTAACATCTGGCTTTGTTTTGCCTTCAGCACCAGTTTGGCGGGAAACATTTCTTTGAGAATTCCCCTGAGTACATCATTCATCGTACGACTGCCAGGACCAGCATAGACTGTACCGTTGGGATTATCGACCATATCCGGCAACGAGATAAACGGTGCATCTGGGGTAGACAGATAACTCGCCCCTTGCAAGACGTCCACTGTAACAGGTGTGTCATTGGGATTATAAACTATTAATCCTTGGTAAAGGGGATGGGTTTCCGCCTGAGTCTCTGCTCTAGCAATATGGTGGGTAAAGATATCAAACCTTCCATTAAAGCCATAGTCAAGGTGGGCAGAAGGAACTTGTTTCCCTTCCGGTGAAAACGTAGACAGCAAAATTCCCTCACTTCTGACTAGTTCTGGACTATTGCTATTAAAGACAGGCACCTGATCCAATTGCCCTGGTAAACTACGAACATCATCAGGAGAAACGTCCACTCCAGCAATATACTGAGGTGGGACAGCATAGATGTTTAACGCCCGACACAGCAAAGCCGCTACTTCACCACGGGTAGCACTCTGATTTGGCTTGACCTGTTTGATATTGGGATAGTTAACCACAATAGTATTAATTGCTGCGGATGCGATCGCATTTTTAGCATACTGGGGAATCTGGCTAGCATCAGTAAAATACCGTCTGATAGTTCCATCGGGATCTGACGGGATAGGGAAATTCTTGGCTCCTGCTAAGACCGCGATCGCTTGCACTCGTGAAATCGACTCATTCGGTTTAAATCGTCTGCCAGGATAGCCCGAAAAAAATCTCCGCTTGTAGGCATCTTGAATCACATTTTTGGCCCAATGATTACTAGGTACGTCCAGAAAACGAATACCACCTCGTTGAATCGGCGCTGAGGGAAACGCATTCAGCATTAAGACGGCAAACTCAGCACGGGTAATTCTAGAATTAGGACGAAATTTACCATCGGGGTAACCACTGACCAACTTACGCTCTCGCAGTTGGTTGATACAATCTCTAGCCCAATGATTTTCCAGGTCAGGGAAAGTAGCGGTATTGGTCATCAGTAGTATTTAGTCTAAACTGCTTGAGTGTGGGCAACTAACTTGTAATTTTTTACTTCAAGCCCACGATCAATTGTATTTATGATATTGTTGCTCAATTAACCAGGGTGTTATCCCCTGTAACAACATCCTCAACATAGTCCCTATCTACGTTGGTAACATACATTTAAGAATAAAACCATAAAAACTACGATTGGTTCAATGACTGACAATTCTAAAATCCAAGACGAACAAAACTCGGAAGAGGATTCGACCATCGACTCTTCCCAAGATAACCTAGAGGAAAAAGTTATCAAGCCATCAGTTCTAGAAACTATTCCGGTTGCTCCAGAGGGCTTTAAGTCTGGCTTTGTGGCGATTGTGGGACGCCCGAATGTGGGGAAATCAACACTGATGAATAAACTAGTAGGGCAAAAAATTGCCATCACCTCGCCCGTGGCTCAAACCACCCGAAATCGGCTGCGAGGTATCTTGACCACACCCCAAGCTCAGTTGATTTTTGTGGATACGCCAGGGATTCACAAACCTCATCATCAACTGGGTAAGGTATTGGTAAAAAATGCCCAAATAGCCATTGAGTTAGTGGATGTGGTGCTGTTGGTGGTGGATAGTACAGTGGAGGCGGGAGGAGGCGATCGCTTTATTGTTGATCTACTGAGTAATACTAAGACACCAGTAATTTTTGGTGTTAACAAATCAGATATACAACCTCGCCAGAGTAGGGGAAAATCAATCGATGCTAGTTACGCTAAACTAGCTACTGCTCAAGGCTGGGAAGTCGTCAAATTTTCTGCCCTAACAGGTAATAACTTAGACCTATTACAGCAGAAATTAATTGAATGCTTAGAACCAGGGCCATATTATTATCCCCCTGACTTCTTAACCGACCAGCCAGAACGGTTTATCATGGGGGAATTGATTCGAGAGCAAATCTTACTCCTAACTCGTGAAGAAGTCCCCCACTCGGTTGCTATTACTATTGATTTAGTGGAGGAGCAACCAAAAATTACCCGTATTTTTGCTACGATTAATGTAGAGAGAGACTCCCAAAAAGGTATTTTGATTGGGAAAAAGGGTACTATGCTCAAACAAATTGGTACTGCGGCTCGTCAGCAACTTCAAAAGTTAGTCGCTGGTCAAGTTTACCTGGAATTGTTTGTGAAAGTAAAACCGAAATGGCGACAATCTCGCTTACGGTTATTAGAGTTGGGATATCGGGTGGAGAAGTAATAGTAATTACGCTATTATATAGCAAGTCTTATACCCATGAGGTACAAATTTTTAGGTTTTAGGTTTTAGG
>NZ_CEYLVT010000329.1:0-6397 GCF_982860115.1 Moorena sp. | reverse complement strand
TTTGAGTTAGCGATCGCATTACTCCCCCCAATTCACTATAATCGGCTTGAGTCAACGCCCGGTCAATAGTAATACCCCTATATTGTGCCTCCCGTTGTCGCCTTAAGTATTTCAGATAAAGTTCGCTCAAGGCAAAAGACAGCAGGGGCAATGCTCCGGGCATATCTGCCACTTCATCAATCAATTGTTCTACAAGTTCATGGGTCTGAAAATACATTACCCGTGCTTCTGCGGGTTTCTCGATTGCTTCCTTGAGTTCAGCTCGCGTCATCGCCGGTACAATAAATCGTCTGCTGTGCCAACCCTGTTTAAGCACAGTGTTTCCGACGTTATAGTCTGTGGGGACAAACCTTAAGCCAGCATCCCTGACTTGGGGTTCAAAGTCAGACCGTAGGGATATTACTACCCGTAATTTATCCCCATGGGCATTTATGGCTGTGAGTATCTGTTGGAAAAACGCCTTACGCTGATCTAAGTTTTGACAGAGTGTAATAATTTCTTCGCTTTGGTCAATAAACAGTAATAACTTAGAGTTCGGGTGATTTTTTGCCCAAACATCAATGGTCATTGCCAGGTTATGCTGGGGGTTTTGTGGCTCAACATTAGGTAACTTAGCATCAGTCAGCACATTATTTAATGGTTCCAAGGGCGTCTCACCAGGACGGATGGGTGGCAAAATACACCATTTCTCAGTATTATCTTGCCGTAGTTTGGGAATTAATCCGGTTTTTACCAAGCTAGACTTACCCGAACCGGAAGCACCCAACACCACTGTTAAGGGATTAGCTTTGACAAAATATTCTAACTTTTCTACTAGTAATGTTCTCCCGAAAAACAGTGAACTGTGTTTCTCGTCAAAGGACTTTAAACCGCGATAGGGATTTTGTGACTCATCTAAAGGTGGTGCGGGCGGTAAATTAAGTTCATGTCCGGGAGAAAGAAAGATATACTCGCCTTTATCGTGCTTATTTAAACACCAAATACCGGGGGTTTGTCGTAGACGGCATTTTTCTGTGGAAATTTCGACTCGATTCCGTAAATGTAAATATAATTCGGTGGCTGTAATTACCCCATCTCCAGCCGGTTTACCATTTTTGGCAGGAGGATAGATATCTGCTCCACCTTCGAGGGCTTCTAATAATGCACTAGCAAAAGGGGAATGATTACCGACTTGACCGCGTACGCTATCTAAATTAAAGTTATCTAAAGCCTTTTGGTCAGAAGCTGAGGACGTAATTATTTGCCAGGCTGGGTCACTAATAAAACGCTCGTATCGTTCTTGGTGAATTACTTCTGGTGATGTTAATAATTCCCTAGTACTCGACCAACGGAAAGCACCAGAAAAACAGCAGTCGAGGATACCCAAGAAATGACGACAAGGTAATTTAATTAAACCATCGTGTAACTTGGTCATGGGCAGATAACTATTAGTATCCCCCAGTTTGGCATCTTGAGGAATTAAGTAACCAGCCGGACCATCATCCCCATTGAGGGCGACTCCATGACCAGCAAAGTAAAAGAATAAGCGGTCATTTTCAGTGACTTGTTGGGGTAAGGTATGAAATAAAAATTTGTGGAAGTTGGACAGAGTTGCCACTTCGTCTAAGCATACCCACACTTGGTAATCATGCTTTTGGCGGAGAATTTCAACTAGTTTTTTGGCATCGTTTACGGCGGTGTTCAGGGGGGAAATACCGTTGGTGTAGTTATTGATGCCGATGATAAAGGCGAGATTGCGGGAAAACATGTTATGCTAAAAGCACTTATAAAGATGACTTTAGTACTAGTGATTTGAAGCATCCAATTTTGGCAAATATATGGCAAATATATATTTTTATGTGGGCGGTATAATCACGCTCACACAGCTGAATGGAGTATAGTTTTTCCAAATTGGAATGCTCTCTATTTATTCATCAAGAGAATCTGTTTACTTTATGAAGAGATTATTGTTTTTGTAATAAATCTTTACATATCGCCTTGGCAGACAACCCCATAGGGTCATGGGCGTATATATCTTTCCCCTCTTGCATGCATGCCTTTTTATGCAATCAGCGTGTTTACAACCTAGATACAAACCCTATAATGACCAGGCTACTGATTCAAACCCAAACTGTCCCTGTGATGGTCAATCTTCCAGAGATCATCCCCATGACCCCTGCCCAGTTTTCTGAATTCTGTCTAGCCAATCGAGATCTACGAATTGAGCGCACCGCCAGTGGAGAAGTTGTAATTATGCCCCCAGTCTTTTCCGATACAGGCAATCGGAATCTGAAAATTTCTCAACAATTGGCTAACTGGGCTGATCGCGACGGTACGGGTGAAACCTTTGACTCCAGCACCGGCTTTACCTTGCCCAATGGAGCGATCCGCTCTCCAGATGCCTGTTGGATTAAACTCGAGAGCTGGAATGCCTTAACCGACGAACAGAAAGCTTCCTTTGCTCCCATTTGCCCCGACTTTGTGATCGAGTTACGTTCGGCGAGCGATACACTCAGTGGCTTGCAAGACAAAATGCAAGAATACCTTGACAATGGTACATCACTGGGTTGGTTGATCGACCGCCAAAACCGGAAAATTTACATTTATCGTCCTGATCAAGAACCAGAGATTTTGGACAATCCTGAAACCGTTAGCGGTGCTCCAGAACTGGCGGGGTTTGTGCTAAACATGAGCAAGATTTGGTGATAACTGATAGCTATTAGCTATCAGCTATCAGCTATTAGCTATCAGCTATCAGCTTATGCGCTACGGGAACAGCTAAAGGCTGACCGCTGACGGCTGACGGCTGACGGCTGAATGCTGACCGCTGACTGCTTACGCATCATTGACTTACATTCTCGCTTGGTTGAGTTTCATTACTAGGTTGGATGTCGTTTGATAGCTTTACTATCAACCAACCAATACTAGCTGCTACTAATACCCCAACTACCCCCAAAATCCACCATTGTACTGGTTTGTTTTCTGAAGAATTATTAGTACTATTATTAACCACAGGATTTGCCACAGTAGTAGTTGTACCTGCAAAATCAGAGTTATTTTCTAGGGCTTGAATCACCGCCTGAGAAAGCGCAGTTAACCCCACTGGTTCAGTAAAGTAAACGAAGTGATCGCAGCCGATTTCCTTTATTTTCGGTTGTGGGTTCCGGTCTGAACCTACGCTTTTGATACTTTGTACTGTAACAGCGATATCATTTGGTTGCTCAAAGAAAGCCATAGCTACAGCTTTATCAAATAACGTCTGCATTAGTCGTTGCAAGGGACTAGGGCGTGTCTTCAAACTCTGAGATCCCCCTAAATCCCCCTTAAAAAAGGGGGACTTTGAGTATGGCTCCCCCCTTTTTTAAGGGGGGCTGGGGGGGATCATAATCTTGCGGAAAACTTTGAAAACACGCCCTAGAAGTTTGATTGGCTTCTGCTTTCAGGGCGGCAGGAATAATAGATGTATTACCAGCAATAATTGAGTAAGGTACTTTGGGGTCGGGACTTGCTGCTAATTGTTCCAAGAACTCAGAACCGGGATGCATCTGGTCTAGGGAAATATCAATAGTTTCAATCTCATCAACAAATTTGTTAATAGCCTTAAGCAACATCCCCATCACTGGTACTGGCCAAGTAAATTTTGACAGCCCATTTAAACCGATACTTAAGGTAGCTAATGCCCAATCTTCAACCGTAGACCAAGGGCAACCAGCATTGGGTGTACCTAGCATAATTAAATGCCCAACTACCTGATTACCTCCTTCTCGTTCAATAAACCAACGAGAAACCAACCCTCCCATGGAGTAGGCGACAATGTGAAAAATTTTACCGTGGTTCTCCCCTAACCCTACAGCTTGTAGTCTCTGCTTAAGCCATTTAGCATTCTCTACAATTGAGGTATTTAAATTCTCATAATCATAGGTGAGTACCAGGTCATACAGTTCGGCCAGGGGTTTTTCTGTTCCATCCACCTCAACCTGGGCGGAGCGAAGGCTGGGCAGCAAGCTCTCGGTATCACCAATAATACCGTGTATATAAAGGACTATGCGTTGGGCTTGGGCAACCCGCGACTTGACTTGTTCAACCTTTGTTGTATAGTTGACTGTATAGTTGACCACGCCAGAGCCAGTGACATCCGCTGCTGCTAAGATTGGGTAACTAAAGTCTAGCCCCAGTTGTTGAGACACTACTTTTTGGAAGAAAATTCGGATCGAACCCCCCAAGCTGCGGCTACCTTCACTAATTGGTTCTGTTAACCGTTCCAGTAAAATCTCCGTTTTGCCCTCCGGGGTGGAGCGAGCCCGTCCCAAAGGCAGGAAAAACTCCCCATCGTAGCTAATGGGTAACAGTTGTTCATCACAAGCAAGGGGTCGATCAACAATAAGTTTCAGGGGATTTTTGGGTGTAACGGCTGACGGATTTTCCACCTCAGTTAATTCCAGCGCGCTCAAACCAGGATCCGTTCCCCGACTGCTAGTAAACTCAAAGGACTCAATGCCCGGATGGTCCTCCCGCAGTATCGGTGGTAACATATGATTACCTAAATCCCTGGTTGATTGGGTGAGAGTGGTTAGACGTGCCTTAGCTCTCAATTCGGAATGCGCGTATAGGGTGGAACCTACTCCCAGAAAGACATAGTCATCCCCTCTGGGAATAGGAGTAGTGTCTAGAGGACGCACGGTAGTAATGCTAATTTGGCTAGTTAACCAGTCATCATAGATTTGATCGTCTTTTGGTCTGTTGGGGAGGTCACGAGCTGGAATCCTTTGCATCAAGCGGTTCAGGGTACCATTACCGCGATGGGGTGTAGGCACGGGACGTTGAGGTAGGTCAAGTTTTGGTTGTTCGAGCAAAGTAGCATCAAATTCCGTCGAGCAGACAATCAGTTTGAGAATATCTTTAACTTCCGTAATCCCCGCTTCTTGCCATAGTTGTTGGGGCACCGTAGGACAAATAGGATTTCCGCGATTAACCCAGGCTTCATCTCCCTCTTGCCCCCTTGGTTGCAGCCAAATTCCGCCCCCATCTAACAACCCAGCTGAGACGGCGTAAAAGTCGGTTAAAGCCAGCAGAGCGCAATAAAGCGGCTCATTACTGGTGTTTTTCAGCTTAATTTTCAATGTGGGCGATCGCCACCGGCCATTTTCCTGTCGATATTCCAGGCGAATGTCAGTATCTAGCAAAGGTGACCCATCCTGCTGATAAATCAACATTTCCACCGCATCGGGGCGAATGCGGCTGGTAGCTGGGCTGGCAAGTTCAGCGATAGTCATCCAACGGGTGATATGTTCTAATCGCTGAATCCCCTGCAAGGCAGTGGCATCGCTGTAACCTGAAATGGCAGCCACTAGAGGACGGTCATCCGCTGGTCGTGTAATTAAATAGTTACCGTCACGAGCCAGTAATTTGAACTCGGCAGCTTCAGGGGTTGCCACTTCCCGAACATACAGGGAAGGCTGATTGTGAGCCGTGTTGAGCAGGGTGGTACGGGCTAAATTTACACCAGCTGGTTCTCCTGACAATAAAACCCCTTTCGGTGGCAGAGGCAAACTGGTAATGACTGCTTTCCAGGTCATTTCGGGATCTAAATCCCCAATACCACTAATTTGAACGTTACTCAGCTGCGGCATTACTGCCAAAATTTTTGCCTCACCTACTGCCGTTGAGAGTTGACGTAGTTGCTCTGTAGGGGTGTCAAAGGGAAACAAGGCCAGTATTGTGGTCTCATTCCCAACAGGTTGAGAAATGCCGTGAACTGCTCCACCATCAATCACCCAGTTGTGGTTTTTGTCATAGCAGACAGTAAAGTAGGGTGTATGGTTAGCGATCGCACCGCCCAGAAAAGGTTGGTCTAAATCACTCAACTCCGTAGCTTCGATTTGGGGAGATTGGGCGTCGATCTTACTGCGGACTAGGGCATTGGCACGCTTGAATAAATCCCGATAAGTCAGGCTACCATTGGCTTTGATCAAGGTATCCAGCAAAAAGTAAGAAAACGCACCTCTTGATTGCCCATTGCTGTTGTATTCTTTGGCTGTCTCACTATCTCGACAAGCGGCTAGGACGATATGTTTTCCTGTGGGGAAACTCCAACCACTAGGATTTTTTTCCGGGCTGAGGGCAGCTGATAATTTTTCAGTTTCACTCAAGCAGAAAATAAAACTATCCCAGGGTCGCTGACGTTTGTCGGTGGAAGTTTTACGAATTGCTGTTTCTGCTTCTAGTTCGCCACGGGTGGCAGCACCAGAGTGACAGCAGTCTAAAATAATAACAGTGTGGGGGTTTTTCTCAGCTACCTCAGAAATTAGCTTGGCTAACTCCTTATCTGCCAAGTCCCAACCCCCTTCAGTGCGACTGTCATAACCTAACAGGGGGACAACGAGGCATGAAAGTCTTATGTAGTGAGAGATACAGCAGA
>NZ_CEYLVT010000328.1:0-6419 GCF_982860115.1 Moorena sp. | reverse complement strand
AGGCAATAGGCAATAGGCAATAGGCAATAGGCAATAGGAACCCACCCCTAACCCCTCCCAGGAGGGGAAGGCAATAGGCAATAGGCAATAGGCAATAGGCAATAGGAACCCACCCCTAACCCCCTTTCAAGGGTATGTTTTTAAGATTCATCCAGGGGCAGGAGAAAAATCGGGAATAAATCTACCTGTAGGTAAAGGCATGCCCTTAATCGCAGATGCCAAAATTCTTAAAAATCCTCGTCTGAAACAACTTAAATAACGAGTAGGTTGATTGAGTACACAACTAGTCTGTTGGACAGTGGCTGTTGAGGGTGAAAGATCTAATTCACTAAAATTCTGGCCATGGTTGTCACACAGACTGCTAGCAGATAAATCACCATCAGTTTCTCCTCCAACACTAACCAACCACAATGTGGCGGTGGCAATGGCTAACCATAATCTTTCAGCCCGTTGAGGATCACTCATTTTGGTGTGATGCCAGCCCAAACCACCACGCTTAATATCTTTGAATAAACATTCAATCCAACTACGCATACTGTACCAACAGATTTGAGCTTGTTGTGGAGATAGATCTGTCAAGATTAACCAAGGGTCAGCATAGCCCGATTCCCAGTTAGCCAGAAGAGTACAATCAAGACTATGAGTCGCAAAACAGGTGACTCGACCACTCCAGTGCTGACCAACCTGAGTAATTAATGAAGACATTGGGACAAAAGTATTATGGTGTGAGGCTCGATAATATCCTTGATGATTAATTCGCATCAAAGGATGCCAACCCTTTTTCCTGATGGCCTCGTAGAGCCACTTGGCATACAACCCTCTATCTGTAGCAACAATCACAAACCAATCATCAGGAATGCCATCTTCGATGTGTGAGAACAATTGACACCAGTAAGGTTTCCAACTACCTTTTTCTGTGGCTTTGATAATTTTCCAGGCGACAGGAATGCCACAGCCACGATAGACTACACTAATCACCAACAATGTAAAGCGCTGTCCCAAGGTGGAAGCATCTGCAGCTAGCACCAGGCTTTTTTCATCCTTCGACCACCAACTCAACAACCAAGTTAATAACGGTTTAAAACTTTGAGTTACTTCTATTTCCTGTCGGAACCTACCATACTTATTATTGGCTTCTCGATACCATTGTCGCAATTGTTCTCTGACATTTCCTTCTGGCTTATTGAATAATTGTGCTAGAAACACTGTTACCGTCGATAATCCACAACTGTGAGTTATGGCGATTGCAAAGCTCCACATCGCTAATCCTATGGCCTGAGATTTACTCAAGTGGGGCATTTTTTTGATGACCACTCTTAACCATTCCTGATAAGCTTGAGGACTTTTCTTCATCAGTTTTACAATATCGTGTTTGGTTTTACTCTTGATTGATTTTCTGGGCAGCGAATACCTTCCATATTAAAATCATACCCTTGTAAGCCCCTAACCCCTCCCAGGAGGGGAAGGCAATAGGCAATAGGCAATAGGCAATAGGCAATAGGCAATAGAGAAGAGAGAACAGGGAAATTTTTGTTATACCTAATTAAACCGAAAAAACTATAGTCTTTAGTAAGAAAGGGAATAGTATATTAGATATTATTAACATAATCAGTTATCAAAAAAATTTGCTTTCTTCTTGTAAGTAATCTCCCTCTTTATTGCCTGTTCCCTGTTCCCTGTTCCCTGTTCCCTGTTCCCTATTATCTACTAATTATAAGTGTTCAACCGAAAATGATATTAGATTATGAAACAATTATGGAATCGGCAGCCGATTGAGATTAGGTACACAATATTGGCTGCTATTTTAGTAGTAGTTATAGTAAGTTTCTTTTATTTTGTAAAATTTGAAGGAAATATTACTGGCTTTTTCAGAATTGGGTCACTATTCCCTATTTCTCCTTATCTCAATAGTGATCAAGTATTGATTTATCAGGGAGAGCAGGGATATGATGGTCAACAGTTTCTGAGTATTGCCCTCGATCCATGGTTAGAAAACTCAGGGACAATAGAAGCCATTACTCCTCCGCAATATCGCTACAGAAGAATTCTGTATCCACTGCTAGGTTATCTATTAGGTTTTGGGAATCCCCAGCTAATTCCCTACGCAATGGTTGGGATTAACTGTCTAGCTATTATTCTCATAGTATTTGTCAGTAGTTTATATTTCAAACGATATAGTGGTAGAACTTGGCAATCACTCCTGGTTCTTTGTATACCAGGAGTTTGGATGGTTTTATCCCTTTCAACAGCTGATTTAATCAGTAGCTTGCTGCTGGTAACAGCTATCTATTTTTATCGCAATGAAAAACCGATTTACACAGCAATAACCATTGCAGCTGCTTGTCTGACACGGGAGACAATGCTATTAATGTGGTTGGCAATTTTATTAACCAGTATATGGGAACGCAAAGGTCGGCAGCTGCAACATCTATTATGGGCTTGGATACCAGTAGCTGGCTGGGCTATCTATGTTTTCTATCGTCTAGAAGCTCAAGAGAATCTAGAAGGTAGTGAAAATTTTGGCTACCCCCTATTTGGCATAGGTCAAAAGCTGATTAATAGTCTCACAGGAGGACTAGGGGGAAAAAACCTGTTTGAAGCTTATTCATTTGCGTTATTAATAGCAGCTTTTGTAGTTACTATACTGCTAGCCAGTCAATCCCGACGAGAAAACAAAGTTATCCTAATCAGTGCCATTATTTATGCTGTGCTATTTTCAATGACTAGCATGACTATCTTAGGGTATTATTTAGATTATTCTCGTGTATACCTAGATATCTATTTCTTACTATTACTCAGTAGCAGTTACTCACAACGCTATTTAAGCTATTTAAAAAATATCGTCATGGCTGGTGCCAGCTTGGCAAGCATCACCTATTTACTTGCCCATTCATGAAAAACCGGAAAGGTAAAATGAAGATTCGGTAAAATTTAATAAAACTCTAACAAAAGTAAAAAAAATGCATAGATAGCGTCTTTGATAGCGCTATCCTTATAGTTAAGGGGTAACCTAATTTGGTGGGTCTGAGTGAAATCAGGCGCATTTTTAATGAGGTTTTTTATACCCACAGATTTTATTAATAACTATTACAAAAATTGTTTTTTTTCAGAAAAAGGGCAATTTTAACTTGATTAATTATTAAAGGCTGAAAATCACACCAGTTTTCAGATACAGCCTCAGATACTACCCAGGTGTGCATTATATCACAACTGAGAATTTATTAATTACGGAGAAAACATTGATGGTTTCTAATGATAACTTTGCAGACCGGATATTCTTAAAGCGTACATCAGTTAGTACCACAGGCACTAACGTGGGTTTCACTGGGGAGCCAGGTGAGCCGAATCATGCAGAATTTAGCAGCCCGTTAAATTCTGCTTGGTGGTCTTGGACAGCTCCCGCTGATGGTATCGTGACCATTGACACTTTTGGGAGTAACTACGACACTACCCTCGCAGTCTACACCGGTTCAGCAGTTAACAGCTTAACAGAGATTGCCAGTAATGATGACACCTTTGGTTTGCAAAGTGAAGTTGTATTTACTGTTAGCGCTGGTACAACCTACCAAATTGCTGTTGATGGCTTTTCCTTCAACACAGGCTTGATTGATCTCAACATTAACTTAGATATTGACGACAATCTTATTTTAGGAACATCAGGCAATGATAGCCTGTTCGGCAGTGTCGAAAACGATCAGATTGAGGGTTTGGCTGGCAATGACACTATTTTTGGTAGTGAGGGAATTAATACCCTTCTCGGCGGTGATGGTAATGACGTGATCTACGGTGGTTCACAGCTGGATGTGATTAGCGGTGGTAGCGGTAACGATACCATCTTTGCCAGTGAGGGTAATAATGAAATCTTTGCTGGTACTGGTGATGACCTGATCTATTCTGGCGCTGGCGATGATTTGATTAATAGTGGCAGCGGTAACGATACCATCTTCGCCAGTGAAGGTAATAATGAAATCTTTGCTGGTGCTGGTGATGACCTGATCTACGGTGGTTCACAGCTAGATGTGATTAATGCTGGTAGCGGTAATGATACCATCTTCGCCAGTGAAGGTAATAATGAAATCTTTGCTGGTGCTGGTAATGACCTGATTTACGGTGGTTCACAGCTGGATGTTATTAATGCTGGTAGCGGTAATGATACCATCTTCGCCAGTGAGGGTAATAATGAAATCTTTGCTGGTGCTGGTGATGACCTGATCTATTCTGGCTCTGGCAATGATTTCATTAATAGTGGCAGTGGTAACGACACTCTGTGGCTAGGGGGTGGTGAGGATCTAATTATCCTCGAAAGCGGCAATGGCTTTGATACTATCAATAACTTCCAGCTTGGTCTAACTATCTTTGATGCGGGCGATAGTAGTCAGCTGAGCATCATTGATGGTGCTAATGGTGCGGAAATTTCGAGCGGCGGAGACCTCCTGGCTGTGGTGAGTTGGACTCAAGCTAGCACACTCATAGACAATCTCGATCAGGTGTTTGTCTAGGGTTTTTCTGCAAGCCTCCGGTAGAGCAAAGCTTGCCAGAGCATAAAATCATGATTTGATGAGCATAGTGCGTCTGAGTTAACTCAGGCGCATTTTTGATCAGGGTTAGTCTGCCCAGGACTTTTGTTAAGGAATATTACAAAAAACTGCCCTTTTGTAGAAAAAGAGCAGATTCAGTTTGATTAACCATTAGAGGCTGAAAAACACAGCAGTTTTTAGATACAGCCTCAGACACCACCTCAGATGTAACTTCAGATACAACCGAGGTGTGGGTTAAATAACAACTGACGATTCCTAATTAAGGAGGAAACATCAATGAATTCTATCAATAATATCACAGGAACAGCAGATGATGATAACCTGTTTGGCACTGTCGGAAACGATCGGATTCGGGGTTTTGCTGGCAATGACAAGATCTTTGGTAGTGAGGGAGTTAATTCCCTTTTCGGCGGTAGTGGCAATGACGAAATCTTTGGTGGTTCACAGCGGGATTTCATTACCGGTGGTAGCGGTAACGATACCATCAGAGGAGCTGAGGGAGTTAATTCCCTTTACGGCGGTAGTGGTGATGACCTGATCGAGGGTGGTTCACAGCGGGATTTCATTAGCGGTGGTAGCGGTAATGATACCCTCAGAGGCAGTGAAGGTAATAATACAATCTTTGGTGGTTCTGGTGATGACATCATCTTTTCTGGTTCTGGCAATGATTTCATTAATAGTGGCAGTGGTTTCGACACCCTGCAGCTAGGAGGTGGTGAGGATCGAATTGTCCTCGAAACCGGCAATGGCTTTGATACTGTCAACAACTTCCAGCTTGGTCAAACTACCTTTGATGTTGCAAAATCTAGTCACATTGTCATCGAAGATGGTGCTAATGGTGCTAAAATCTTTGGCGACGGAGACCTCCTCGCTGTGGTGAGTTCGACTCAAGCTAGCACTCTCAACCACAATTTCGATGACGTGTTTGTCTAAAGTTTTTCTGCAAGCCTCCGGTAGAGCAAAGCTTACCGGAGCATAAAATCATTTTTTTATGAGCATAGTGCGTCTGAGTGAATTCAGGCGCATTTTTGATCAGGGTTGCTCTCTCCAGGCCTTTTGTTAAGAAATATTACAAGAGTCTGGCCTTTTGTAGAAAAAGGGAACATTTAGTTTGATTAACCATTAGAGGCTGAAAAACACAGCAGTTTTTAGATACACCCTCAGACACCACCTCAGATGTAACTTCAGATACAACCGAGGTTTGGGCTACATCAAAGCTAACGATTAATTAATTACGGAGCAAACATCAATGGAATCTTTCAATATTATCACGGGAACAGAAGGCAATGATACCCTGTCAGGCACTGGCGCAAACGATCAGATTGATGGTTTGGCTGGCGATGACATGATCTTTGGTCGTGAGGGAATGAATATCCTTTTCGGGCGTGAGGGTAATGACCGGCTTGAGGGTGGTTCACAGTCGGATACGATTATCGGTGGTACTGGTAACGATACCATCTTTGGCAGTGAAGGTGATAATGCAGTCATTGGTATGTCTGGTGATGACGTGCTCTATTCTGGCTCTGGGGATGATTACATTAATAGTGGCAGTGGTAACGACACCATTTGGCTAGGAGGTGGTAAGGATCTAATTATCCTCGTAAACAGTGATGGTTTTGATACTATTAATAACTTCCAGCTTGGTCAAACTACCTTACATGTTGGCGATACTAGTCAGATCAGCATTGTTGATGGTGCTAAGGGTGCTGAAATCTCCCGCAACGGAGAGCTTCTGGGTGTGGTGAGTTGGACTCAAGCTAGCACTCTGATCAACAATCTCGATCAAGTGTTTGTCTAGGGTTTTTCTGCAAGCCTGCGGTGGAGCAAAGCTTGCCGGAGCATAGTGCGTCTGAGTTAACTCAGGCGCATTTTTGATCAGGG
>NZ_CEYLVT010000327.1:0-6473 GCF_982860115.1 Moorena sp. | reverse complement strand
ATTCCCGATTCCCGATTCCCGATTCCCGATTCCCGATTCCCGATTCCCGACTCCCGACTCCCGACTCCCGACTCCCCAAAAATTTTTTTTCCCTAGATGATATGAAAAAGAAAACAAGTGGGTAAGTTAAGTCTAGGACAGAACAAATCAGCATCCCGCACCTCCAGAAAGACTTATGAAAACTGATCTAAAAGTTAAACTCCTTAAGCACCTGACCCAGAAGAAGCAAGACGAAGGTTTTACTCTAATTGAACTACTAGTTGTAATCATCATTATTGGAATTCTATCCGCCATTGCTCTGCCTTCTTTCTTGAACCAAGCTAATAAAGCCAAGCAGTCAGAAGCTAAAACTTATGTCGGTTCCATGAATAGAGCTCAGCAAGCCTACTACTTGGAAAACGATGAATTTGCTAACAATGATAAATTTGGTCAGTTAGGTCTTGGCATTAGGACATCGACTGATAATTACCGTTACGGCATAACTGGGGGAGGTGAGGACTCAACAACCGTCGCTCACTATGGAGACCCAGCAAACGATAAGGGTGAGCTTAATACTACCTCTGCGCTTAAGGCATATCAGGGTGTCGTTGCCTTAGGTCAGATCTCAGAGACCAGTGAAGCAACCACCTTGGCTGTACTGTGTGAAGCTTTACAATCTATAGCCCAAGGCAAAGAAACAGGTGCAGATGCAGGAATCAACCTTGATGGTCTTAATCCGAAGTGCAAAGATAGTGGCTGGGAGGAGTTAGGTTAATGTTCATTTTAACCTGTTACTTTCCAGAAATTGAGGTATCTTAATCTCAATGCTGAACAGGTTATAAGGTCATTAATACTTAGGTTATAACCTTGGTGAAAATAGTTTTAATCACCTAAAATTAGATATTTTAGATATTTAGTTAGAGTGGGTAGATACTTCTATCCACTTTGTTTTGTGCAAATACTTAGGTGGACAATTACGCTGATCACGTTTTGAATGGTATTAGAAAATGGGGTGATCTGTTTAATTTAAATAGCACAAAACTATGACTAACTGGGAGCAACAAGCGGAGCACTATCTAATTCAGGGGGACTACAGTAAAGCTGCAAGCTTATACGAACAAGCTATTGAAAGGGAGCCCGATGTGATCGCCTACTACTGGCATTTAGGATTACTGTTCCTATTGCAGGGTCAAGAAACAGAAGCCCAAACCACTTGGCTGCTGGTGATGGCGGAGGCGGAGTCAGACCAAGTGGAGACGTGGACTGAGGATCTGCTCCAGGTGTTGCAAAGGGAAGCTGAGCGCAGGCAGGGGTTAGGGGATGATGCCCTAGCCTGGGCAATCCGCCAGCATATGCGGGAAATTTGCCCCACGGACCTGACTAATCTCTTGGAAATTATTGCCCTAAGCATTAAGCTAGAAACCTTTACCGGTGATGACTTGACCGAGCTAGGGGTGATTGAACTGCTACAAACCCAGCCAACGGTAGAATGCAATCAGCAATTATTGAAAGAGGTTTTGGAGCAGATACTAGAAGCCGAACCATTGCATCCCGCCTCCCTAGCATTCACCGAAGCGTGCTTAGCTTACCTGCCCAATCCTGAGATCTGGTTCTGGCCGTTACTGTCAGCTTGTATGAAAATTGGTTATACCTTAAAGCAACCGACCATCGCTGCTGGTTTTTTGGAATGTTATCGCTCCTTAGATCCTGAGCATATAGAAATCTTACGATATCTCGCTACCTTTTATCAAAATGCTGGTAATTATGACCAGGGCATAGAAACCGCTAAATTGTGCTATTCCTTATCGGAATCCTTACCAGACCAAATATCCGGAATTAACCTGGTATTGCGGGGGATAATGAATGCCGGGGGCTATTGGCCGGAGGTTACTGGGGCTTGCCAGACCCTAGAATCACTGCTGGTTTCACTAATTAAGGAACAATCGGTCACCTTGTCTGATGTTGAGACTCTGCGTCTGCTTACCCCATTCTTTCCTCTGGCTCATGTTCACGACCAGCCCAGCCATGTCAGGCCAATTTTGAATCAAATTGCTGAGCTGTTCGAGAGGAATATTCGGGGTTATACGAAGGAGAAAGCGGAGTGGTATGGATCTGTTAATAAAGGGAGCAGGGAGCAGGGAGCAGGGAGCAGGGATTATGGATCCCCCCTAACCCCCCTTAATAAGGGGGGGATTAAGGATGGGGGAATTCAGGACGGAGGAAAAACTACCAGACCCTTAAAAGTCGGATACCTGTCGGGTTGTTTAAGACGGCATTCCGTGGGCTGGCTAGCCCGTTGGCTGTTTGAGCATCATGACCGGGAGCGGTTTCAACTTTATGGCTATTTTGTAGACTACAAGCTAGTCAACGATAACCTCCAAGAGTGGTATGTCAATCAAGTAGACCATTCTCGAAAATTAGGGATTCATGTTTTAGAAGCGGCTGAGCAGATTTATCAAGATGAGCTGGATATTTTAGTTGACCTTGATAGCATCACCCTGGATATCACCTGTGCAGTCATGGCCCTGAAACTGGCACCAGTACAAGTCACGTGGCTAGGGTGGGATGCCTCAGGATTACCTGCCATTGATTACGTGATTGCTGACCCCTACGTTTTACCGGATTCCGCTCAGCAGTACTATTCCGAGAAAATCTGGCGCTTACCCCAAACCTATATTGCTGTGGATGGCTTTGAAGTAGGTGTACCGAGCTTACGTCGGGACCACCTGGATATTCCCAACGATGCCACCATTTATCTCAGTAGTCAGAAGGGATACAAGCGCAATCCCGAGACGACACGGCTGCAAATGAAAATTATCAAAGCAGTCCCCAATAGCTACTTTTTGATTAAGGGTAAATCTGACCAAGACTCCATCAAACGGTTCTTTAACCAGATTGCGGAAGAAGAAGGGGTAGAATGCGATCGCCTCCGGTTTCTACCAGAAGTTCCTACCGAAGCCGTTCATCGTGCCAACTTAGGCATTGCGGATGTAGTCCTGGATACCTATCCCTACAATGGAGCCACCACTACCCTAGAAACCCTGTGGATGGGTATTCCCCTAGTCACCAGAGTGGGAGAACAGTTTGTTGCTCGCAACAGTTACACCATGATGATGAATGCCGGAATCACCGAAGGCATTGCCTGGACAGATGATGAGTATATCGAGTGGGGGATTCGCTTAGGCAAAGACCCAGCCCTCAGACAACAGATTTCCTGGAAACTGCGACAATCTCGACAAACTGCGCCCTTGTGGAATGGTAAGCAATTTACTAGGGAAATGGAAAAGGCTTATCTGGAAATGTGGCGGAGTAGGGAGTAGGGAGTAGGGTGTGGGGTGTGGGGTGTGGGGTGTGGGGAGTAGGGTGTGAAGGGTGTGGGGTATGTCGGAGATAGACTCTTTTATCAATCTTTTTATCAATCTCAAATACCTTAATGCGATCGCTCACAGATACTCAACACGCCCAACCATCAGACTTGATATCACCCCTGATCTGTATCCATTTTTGCTGAAACCTTGAAGTAGGATTATTTTCCTTTATTTCTTCAACAAGTCGATCAGTTTCAATGGTGTGACGGTCAATTTCTTCCCAATGCTCATAATAGTATGCCATTGCCCCATGAACCTGGGCTAAGGACAGATCATACTTGTGAGCAATTTCTGCTAAAGAGTCTTTCATCTCCAAATACATTTCAGCAATGGCAGCAACAGGCATTCTTGTCCCAGCGATGCGGGGTTTACCATAACAATAGTCAGGATCTATGGCAATATATTCTCCACTTATTTGTTGGATAGACATTTGTCTGATTTTGATTAAAAGATAACCCTATTAATTATAAGCAATAGGCAATAGGCAATAGGCAATAGGCAATAAGCAAAAGGCAATAGGCAATAGGCAATAGGGAAAACTGATCTGACTCCCCATCTCCCCACACCCCACACCCCACACCCTACTCCCTACTCCCTCAAGAATTCTTTACAAAAATTTTCAAAATATGTTATAATATATAATTTTTTGTGATATACTGAAAAAGTGGATGGTAAACGTCCACGGGAAGGGCCAGCCTACTTACGTCTACAAGCCTAGGCTGGCTCTAGGTTCCCCCCATGAAAGGAGACACTCTACATTATGACTTACTATCACCGCCTACACCCCTGGGCCATCGTTCGCCTGTTACCAAAAATGCAGCGAGTTGTTGTTGGTCGCTTTCGCAATCGTTCTGATGCGGAAGGGCATTTGAAAGCTCTGAAACGATTAATGCCTGATGCTGAATTCATCATTGTTTTTGATGTAGGCGATCTTCCTAGGGAAGAAATGTAGAATGTAGAATTAAGAATGTAGAATGTAGAATGTAGAATTAAGAATTGAGAATTAAGAATTAAGAATTGAGAATTAAGAATTAAGAATTGAGAATTAAGAGGTTGTCTGAGAAGTCTCATTTGCTACATCTAAGCCCCCGTTGGTCCCCCAATTTTGGGGGCTTTTACCAGCAAATTGATTCTTGTTCCCCCCAGAATTGGGGGGCTAGGGGGGCAAAATTCAGTATCAAAAAACTTTTCAGATCTCCTCTAAGAACGCAGAAGGCAGAAGGCAGAAGACATAATTTCCAATTCACCATTCTTAATTCTCAATTCTCAATTCTACTTGGTGGTGCGTTACGGGGCGGGCTATTCCAATACTGGCCCTCGAAGTTAAAAATGAGGGCAAGCCCGCCCCTAACGCACCCTACATTCTTCATTCTTCATTCTCCATTCTAAATTCTTCATTCTAAATTCTAAATTCTCAAAGGAATGCACTATGCTATTACAAGACAAAAAACGCTACTACACAGCAGACGAATATTTAGAACTAGAAAAAGCTGCTGACTATAAAAGTGAATATCGGGATGGAGAAATTGTACCGATGGCTGGAGGCACTACAAATCATAATAAAATTGCTCTCAATTTTGCAGCTCACTTGAAGTTTGCCTTAAAAGGACAAGCATACGATATTTATATTGGTGATGTGCGATTGTGGATACCTGATTATCGCCAGTATACCTATCCTGATATCCAGGTAATTCAGGGTAAACCCATCTATACCGGAAAAGGGAAGACTACTGTCATGAATCCTTTGCTAATTGTTGAAGTATTATCTAAATCTACTAGAAACTATGACCAAGGAGAGAAGTTTCTCTACTATCGCTCAATTCCCCAATTTAAGGAATATATATTGATAGACCAAGCCAGAAATCATGTTATTCAACATACCAAAACCAGTGAAGGACAATGGTTACTCACTGAGCAAACCGCAGAAAAGGGAATTCTGGAATTAAGTACTATCGACTTTAAACTTAACTTTAGGGATATTTACGAAGGCGTTAATTTTGAAGAGGATGATGAAAGTTGTCAACTTTAAAGTTGTTCGCGTAGCGTGGCCAATAGGCCAAGGTTGTAAGGTTGTCAACTTTAAAGTTGTTCGCGTAGCGTGGCCAATAGGCCAAGGTTGAAGGTTGAAGGTTGTAAGCTTGTAAGTTGTCAAGTTGCCTATTGCCTATTGCCTATTGCCTATTGCCTATTGCCTGCTCCCTGCTCCCTGCTCCCTGTTCCCTGTTCCCTGTTCCCTGTTCCCTGTTCCCTAAAACCAACAAATTTGTACCTCACCTAATTGACAAAAGCTATTATACATATGTATCTCACCCATTTCGGCGCAAACAGCTGGCTACTGGAACTCCCAGAGCAACGGATTCTGATTGACCCCTGGTTAGTGGGTTCATTGGTCTTTGGCAACCAACCTTGGTTCTTTAAAGGGGACAAACCGGAAGCACTTAATAGCATTCCGGATAAAATTGACCTAATTTTGCTCTCCCAAGGCTTAGAAGACCACGCCCATACCCCAACCTTGGAAAAATTAGACAAAACTATTCCAGTGGTTGCCTCTACTAGTGCAGCAAAGGTAGTCAAACAGCTAGGTTATACCCAGGTAACTACCCTTACTGCTGGTGAAACCGTTGCGTTAGGAGATGACATAGAAATCCGAGCCTTGCCAGGAGCACCCATTGGTCCATTCCAGCAGGAAAATGCCTATCTGATCAAGCAGTTGGATAGTGGTAAAAGTCTTTACTACGAACCTCATGGCTATCCCCCTGCTGAAGTCAAGGATTATGCCCCAGTTGATATCGTGATTAGCCCAGCCGTGACCTTAGAATTACCGTTACTAGGGCCAGTCATTCAAGGCCATAAGACAGCGCTGCCGTTGGCGCAATGGTTGCAACCCCAAGTATTTCTGCCCACAGCAGCCGATGAAATTGTAGAGTATCAAGGGGTTTTGGCTTCCGTGCTGCGGGAACAGGGCAGTCTCGAAGAATTGCGATCGCAACTCCTCCAGCAAAATCTGCCCACCAAAGTCATCACTCCCAAAGTAGGGGTTTCGTTGGAAGTATAGCAAGGGAACAGGGAACAGGGAACAGGGAACAGGGAACAGGGAATCGGGAATCGGGAATCGGGAATCGGGAA
>NZ_CEYLVT010000326.1:0-6484 GCF_982860115.1 Moorena sp. | reverse complement strand
CATGGGGGGAACCCCCAAGACCGCACTGCCTCCCCAAGACCGCGCTGCATCGCTTGTCTGTACCCCCACACCCTACACCCCACACCCTACACCCCACACCTGAGGTCAAAGTAAAAAACCTACCCTTGTGAGCCACCCTCCCCACCCCCTCCTCACAGGGGTAGGTTTTTTAGATCAGGGTCAAATATGGGACGACCTAGAGGGAGAGGAAAAAGAAGAGTTATAAGAAATGATGATTTTTAGCAGCAAATTAGCTGGATTGTCTTGATGCAATAACGAGTGGTTTAGTTTCTGTGTGGGTAACCTCGGTCCCCACCTTCTCTGTATTTCTGTATTAATGCAGTCGCTCATGGGGCAAATCACACCGGTTGCTCATGGCCCATGGGTATGTGCGGGTAACCTCAGTCCCCACCTAATAATACCCGTGAGAACCCTCAAGACTGCACTGTTTACACTCAGGTCAGCGCTGCATCGCTTCTTCCCTTGAATTTGGAAACACCATTACACCCATTGCGATAACTTGATGACTAATCTTCAACAACAGGCTGATCATCAACAAGTTTATAACCAACAAGCTTATAACCAACAAGCTTATAACCAAAAGCTATTGGAGCAGCTGGCTTGGGTAATTGAAATGGCAGCCACTGTCGAGGAATTTTCCTTATTCTTTGCCCATTGTAATTATACCCAGTGGCGAGACCACTTGATGCAACAGCTGGCAGAAGTTTGTTCGGTAGAGATTTTCCCGATTGGGCTAACTCCGGATATCACCCAGCTATACACGACCCTATACACCAGGTGTCAAACTCAACTGGGACAAAGACAGCCCCAAGGGATTATGGTTTACGGCTTTGAGGTGGTTAGGGATCTCCAACAACTGCTCAGATTAGCCAATGGAGTCCGGGAGGAGTTTCGCAAACAGTTCCATGTCCCCATCCTGTTTTGGGTAGATGATCAAGTCTATTCCCAATTCCTTCACTCTGCCAGGGATTTGGCAAGTTGGGTAACCGCTTCACCCCTGGACTTTCAAATCTCTAACGCTGACGTAATCGAATTTATCCAACAGGTTACTGATCTTGGGTTTGCTCAAGTCTTAGCCGCTGGAGGGGCTGGGGGTTTTGACCATGGACATAATCTCAGTAACCAGCTGCTGGCTGACTTACGCCGGGCAAGGCTTGACTTACAACATCGACAGGTAGCATTACCGCCAGATTTAGAAGCGAGTCTGGAATTTATCCTAGGTCTAGTAATTCCCGATGGTCTCAACCAGTCGGAGGAGCATTACCAAAGAAGTTTAGACCTGTGGAAACCTCTCCTGCCAGTTTACCTGTTTCCCGACCCCGAACATCTAATCCGAGCCGGATGTGTTCTGTTCCATATGGGGCAACTGTACTGTACCTATGCAGATCTTGACCGAAATCAGGATAAGCAACATTGCCTACGGGCAAGAGACTATTTTTTGCGATCGCATTACTGCTTCGAGCAAGCTAAGCGTCCCGACTTAGTGGCTAAGTTTATCAATCCCTTAGGAGAAATTCTACAAAGACTAGGGCGATGGGATGAGTTGGAGCAGTTAGGCAAAAAAGCCTTAACCCTTCATCAAAAATATCCCAACCCAATCTGGCTTGCCCATGATTACGGCTTTCTAGGGGCAGAAGTCGCCATCGCTCGGTCCCAATGGCATCGGGTCAAAGACTTGGCCACTAAAGCACTGGATATCCTTAGCGATGCCCAGGATTCTGTTCAACTCCCTGGTGACCTGAGTCGGCAGCAGTTGGAGTGGGCGTGGGAACTTCATCAAGGTTGGTATCGCTTTTCCCTAGGCAGAGCCTACAAGCATCTCGGTCAACCCCAGGACGGGATTGCCCATCTTGAGCTTGCTAAAGAGCAAACAAATCCTAAGGTTAATCCTGATCTATATATTCAAATTCTGAAAGAATTGCGACAGCTCTACCTTGACCAAGGGGATTATCAAAAAGCCTTCTCAGTTAAGGCATACCAGCAATTAATCGAGTATCAGTTCCGGTTTCGGGCATTTGTGGGCACTAGTCGATTGTCCCTCAACCAACTAATCAGGGATACTCAGGCAACGCCAGAAGAAAAACAGGGAATTGTGGCTGACCAAATTGCTGCCTCTGGTCGAGAGCAAGCGATTAATGACTTAGTTGAGCGTATTGCTAGCAAAGACCACAAACTAACAGTAATTTGTGGCTCCTCTGGTGTGGGTAAAAGTTTTCTACTTGAGGAAGGTTTAATTCCTAGATTACAGCAAGACCGTATTGCAGGTCGGGATGTGGAGCCGGTGTTGCTGAGGGTTTATTCCCAGTGGGAGGATAGGTTAAATCAAAGGATAATTGGAACAGAGAAGGGGGGAGAGTGGCAAAAGAAGGGAGAGAGAGAAGAAATTCTGGGCAAAATTCTCGACAAGCTGCGACACAATGGTGACACTAATCGACTGACGGTTATAATTTTCGACCAGTTTGAAAAATTTTTATTTGAGTATCATAAGCCACAGCAACGACGAGTTTTTTATCAATTTTTAAAGGACTGTCTAACCCTTGAAGCAGTGCAAGTTATTCTAGCATTGCGTTCAGATTATATCTCTTATTTACTAGAGTGTAATGACCGTCTGATTAGTTTAGATGTAGTCAATAATGATATTCTCAGCAAAAATGTTCTCTATTACTTAGGTAATTTTGATCAGCCTCAGGCTAAAGCCTTGATTTACCGGTTAACGGAGCAGACTAATTTTTCCTTAGAACCAGGGCTTATTGAGCAATTGGTGAACGATTTAGCAGCAGAAACGGGAGTTGTGCATCCGATTGAGTTACAGATGGTGGGAGCGCAATTAGAAACTGAGGGAATTGTTACCTTGGAGAGGTATCAACAAGGGGGCCATAAGGCAAAACTAGTAGAGCGTTATCTGGAAACTGTGGTTACCGATTGTGGACCTGAACACCGAGAAACTACCTGGAAATTGTTGTCTCTGTTGACCGATGATCAGCAACTGAGACCCTTAAAAACTGAGACTGAATTAGCTACTGGTTTAAGCTTACCCCCAGAGCAGCTCACCCTGATTTTAGAAATTTTAGTGGGCTCGGGGTTAGTGTTTAAGATTGAACGAGAAACGGAAGACCGCTATCAGTTGGTTCATGATTATTTAGTAAACACAATTGATAATATATATGAGAATAATATGAAACTTAATTTGGTAAATAGTGAGGAAGAAAAGCGAATTTTGCAGCAAGGGCAGCAAGAAGGACTAAAACTAGAACGAGCAGGAGTTACACATCTTAATCAATTTAACTATAGCCCGTTTGATGCCTTACTAGCAGCTATGGAGACGGGGAAAGCATTAAAAGCAATGGTCACGAAAAATACTCCCTTTAAAAACTATCCCGCTGCTACTCCAATACTCGCTTTACAAATGATTCTTGACCACATTCAGGACCATAGAATTGGGCAGCATCAGGGTAAAGTTTACCAGATGAAATTTAGCGGAGATGGTCAGCTGCTCGCTAGCGCTGGAAAGGATGGAATCGTGAAGTTGTGGGATGTCAACACTGGGCAAGTCCAAGACTTAAAGGGGCATAAAGGTTTGGTTTGGCACGTGGAATTTAGCCAGGATGATCAGCTGCTCGCTAGCGCTGGAGTTGACGGAATGGTGAGGTTGTCGGATGTCAACACTGGACAAGTCCAAGCATTGAAGGGGCATCACGGTTGGGTTAAGCAGCTGGAATTTAGCCCGGATGGTCAGCTGATCGCTACTGCTGGAGTTGACGGAATGGTGAGGTTGTCGGATGTCAACACTGGACAAGTCCAAGCATTGAAGGGGCATCAGGGTTGGGTTGAGCAGCTGGAATTTAGCCAAGATGGTCAGCTGCTCGCTAGCGCTGGAGAGGATGGAATTGTGAGATTGTGGGATTTGAAAACCAGGCAAGTCCAAGAATTGAAGGGGCATCGGGGTTGGGTTAAGCAGCTGGAATTTAGCCCGGATGGTCAGCTGCTCGCTAGCGCTGGAGAGGACAGAATCGTCAGATTGTGGGTACTCAACACTGGGCAAGTCCAGGAATTTAAGGGGCATGAAGGTTTGGTTTGGCAATTGGAATTTAGCCCGGATGGTCAGCTGCTCGCTAGCGCTGGAGATTACGGAATGGTGAGGTTGTCGGATGTCAACACTGGACAAGTCCAAGAATTGAACGAGCATCAGGGTCAGGTTAGCCAGGTGGCCTTTAGCCCGGATGGTCAGCTGCTCGCTAGCGCTGGAGATTACGGAATGGTGAGGTTGTCGGATGTCAACACTGGACAAGTCCAAGAATTGAAGGGGCATCAGGGTAAGGTTAGCCAGGTGGCATTTAGCCCGGATGGTCAGCTGCTCGCTAGCGCTGGAGATGACCGTACGGTGCGCCTGTGGGATTTAACGGGTCGGCAAATTGCCCAATTCGAGGGGACTAAGATGGTTTTCAACCTAGATTGGACGCAACTGGCTACCCTAGACGGGGATACTATCAAGCTGTGGCGGGTGGACACCCTAGATGGACTCTTAACTAGGGGTTGTGCTTGGCTAAGTAGTTATTTCAGGAATAGTTCTGTTAATCCAGAACTGAAGGAATTTTGTGATTGCTTGCTGGAAGAGTGAAGGTTTAAGGTTTAAGGTTCAAGGTTTAAGGTTGTTGAAGGTTGAAGGTTGTTGAAGGTTGTTGAAGGTTGAAGGTTGAAGGTTGAAGGTTTAAAGTTATTCTGATGGTGCTTCAACTGTTCCGGCAAAAGCTTCTAATACATCCCAGGCATTTTGGCTAGTAACTGTTTTCACTATCGCACTTGCCTAAGCTAGCGTACCCTTAGTGCAATGGATTACTATAGACAAAAATAGCCTATTAGTATACCCAAAAACGAATTAGAACTCCCACCATTAGTATGGTATTGATACAGTCTTAATAAAGTCGCAAATTAGCGAAACCAGAACCCTTGCTGATCTGACACCCCACACCCCACACCCCACACCCCACACCCCACACCGGATGACTCTGAATTTCACCGAGTTTTACAAAGCCACTAACCCAAGCAAAACCCTTGATCTCACCCAGAAGGAAGACCAGAAGCTCTATATCGATTTTTCTGCTGTCCGGGGGGGAGCACTGATTGAGCAACTGAAAGCTCAAATTACTCTATTCTCGGAAGACCAGCCCACCTGTCAATTATTTACGGGACATATTGGTTGTGGGAAGTCTACGGAATTATCTCGACTCAAGGCTGAGTTGCTAGCAGAAAACTTTCATGTGGTTTACTTCGAGTCGGATCAGGATTTGGAGATGAACGATGTGGATGTGGGGGATATCTTATTAGTGATTGCTCGCCAGGTCAGTGAAAGTTTGGAAGCTAGCCAGGTTAAGTTACCGCTACAAAGGTTTAGAGCTTTCCTACAGGACACTACCACATTCTTGGGTTCCGATGTAACTGGGGTTGAGGTTAAGATTCCCAAGGTTGCTGAGTTTGGGGTCAAGGAAAAACAGGGAGAGTATTCGCTATCGGCAGGGATTGCCAAGATTACCACGAAAGCCAAAAATAGCCCAACCTTGCGTGATCGGTTGCGGAGTTATATCGAACCTCGTACCAAAACCATTATTGATGTGATTAATACCGAGTTGATTGAGCCTGCGATCGCTCAACTCCAACACCAGGGAAAACGGGGACTAGTGGTAATCGTAGATAACCTTGACCGGGTCGAAATTGTGCCGAAGTCTTGGGGGAGACCACAACCGGAATATTTATTTGTAGACCGGGGAGAACAGTTGCGCCAACTCAACTGTCATGTGATTTATACGATGCCCCTAGGGCTACGATTCTGTAATGATATCGTTCGGCTTACCAATCGTTTCGGGGTTGAGCCGAAGGTGTTGCCAATGGTGCCAGTGACGCAACGGAATGGTAAGGAGTGTCAGGAAGGAATGGAAAGGCTCAGAGCGATGGTAATGGCTAGAGCTTTCCCTAAGCTAGCATCAGCGCAACGGTTGCAGAAGATTCCGCAAGTGTTTGATGCACGGGAAACCCTGGACAAACTCTGTTATATCAGTGGTGGTCATGTGCGGGAGTTACTGGCAATGCTTCGGGATTGGATTATGGTGGAGGCCAAGTTACCCCTATCCCGGGCAGGGTTAGAGCAGGTTATTCGTAGTCGCTGCAATAAAATCCGATTAGCGATTGATGAAGAGGAGTGGAAATTATTGCGTCAGGTGCATCAGAACCAAGAAGTAAGTGGTGACGACCATTATCGAGTATTGGTGCGTAGTCTATTTGTTTATGAATACTCTGACGCTCAAGGGTCTTGGTTTACAGTCAATCCGATTTTGGTAGAAACTGGCAAGTTGTAGGGAAGGGAATCGGGAATCGGGAATCGGAACCCACCCCTAACCCCTCCCAGGAGGGGAACGGGAATCGGGAATCGGGAATCGGAACCCACCCCTAACCCCTCCCAGGAGGGGAA
>NZ_CEYLVT010000325.1:0-6548 GCF_982860115.1 Moorena sp. | reverse complement strand
TCCCCTCCTGGGAGGGGTTAGGGGTGGGTTCCGATTCCCGATTCCCGATTCCCTTTGCTATAACCTTAAAAACCGATATAATCATGGAATTAAGGACACTACAACAGCTATTTTACGATGCTGTTTTTGAAAATAATCCTGCCAGTACACAAACCCTTGCTCAACACATCAAAGCAGCTAAACAATTGACCCCTGCTGAAGGGTTAGCCATTTATCGTAGCAGTGTCCTAGGCAACCTGAGCCAAACCTTAATGTCAATTTATCCAGTCTGCTGTTGTTTGGTGGGAGAGAAATTTTTTGATGGAACAGCGATAAGCTATATCCAACGCTTTCCTTCTATATCAATGGATTTAGGGAATTATGGTGAGCACTTTCCTGATTTTTTGGCCAATTTTGAGCCAGCAAAACAGTTACCCTATTTACCAGATGTAGCCCGGTTAGAGTGGCACTGGCATCGGGTGTTTAATGGTGAAAAAGCTACCAAGTTAGATGTCCAAGCATTGAGTACAGTTCCCCAAGAAAAATGGGGAGAACTGATTTTCCATTTACCTAAAAATAGTGTTCTGATCGAGTCAGCTTACCCGATCCATCGCATTTGGGAAGTTAATCAGCCTGAATACGAAGGTGATCAGCAAGTCAATTTGGATGAAGGGGGGATACAACTATTCCTCTGGCGCAATGGTTATGATATGCGCATTGAGCTGCCAACAAAGGAAGAATGGCAACTGTTGAAGGCTTTTCAAGGGGAAAATCGATTTGAAGCAATTTGTCAAGACCTGGCTGCTGATGAATTAGCTATTGATGTAGCATCTGAATTACCGCAATTTGTCCAACGTGGATGGATTGCCAGGTTTTCTATTTAGACAGATCCTTATACAGAAGGATTTCAGCTTATTGCCGTATAACAGGAGTGGCAGGATTTGAACCTACATCGATCAGTTTAGCTTCCGGCAAAATTCATCCCACATCTGCGACACAAAGTGTGAGTGTGGGATGAATTTTGCACAGAGTTTTTGATAAAAAACCAATCGATGTGTTATACTGCATATACTGACTTTCAAAGCCTAAAATGCTGGAAAGTTGGTAAAACATTATTAAAAAAAAGTCAAAAAAAAATAGAGCGGTAGGGCAGTCCGTTCTTAAAGCCCAGCGCCTCCTAAGCAATAGCTGGATTGCCTGGGAAGCCCACACTGACTCTTTGAGTGCAGTGTGGGAGCTGTCACAAGACTGGTGCCTTATCTGTTAGGCGACACTCCTTTGCGTTGGTTGCGCAGTGAGAATTGCACTCACTGCCGAACAACCTTCATGATTAGCGAGAATGCAGGGATTTGAACAAAAACGCGACGCATTCCCCCACCTGGCTATCGCCACGCTACGCGAACGTTCAGGTGGGGGTTAAGGAGCGACAATAACAATTGCCAAAAAATGGACACTAATAAGCGATTGTCGTCTTGTATTTTGTAAGCTAAGATATTAAATATAAAAGATTTTATTGAGCCAGTGAAAACGCCAAATAAAATTATAAGAACTGATAAGTGGCGACTCAACCCAACCCCAGATCAAAAGGAGCTGCTAGGGAAAACGGTTAAGGTATATCGCCACGCTTGTCAGTTTTTAGTTGGTATTATTTACACTCACTGGTCTAAACTGGGAGAACTGACGGCAGATCAACTAACTCCGGCTGTCGAAAAGTTAATGCATCAAACAGCTAAACGTCCTAGTATCAAATACCCTCAATTCAATAAAGCCTTTTATAAATTTCCTAGCTATCTACGTCGTGCTGCGATCGCATTCTCCGCTGGTCAGGTTAGCAGTTTTGTTACTCGTTATTACGATTGGCAATCAGGAAGCAGAAAAAGGAAAGATGCTAAGCCTCCAAGATTAAATGCAAATACCGGTTGTTATCCCTCTCTTTACAAGGGGCAATGCTATAAACTACATGAATTTAACAAGGTAGAAATAAAGGTCTTTAACGGCTCTGATTGGGTTTGGACTGACGTTAAAATTACTGGGTTAAGAGAGCGTCACTTGGTAACGTCCAATAAAATGATGTCTCCTTCACTAGTGATTAACAACAGGGGGTTTTACCTGTCAGTTCCATTTGCCTGCAAGCCAGAAAAAAGAAAACCGGAGGCCAATGTTACAGCAGTTGATTTGGGAATCAACACAACAGCCACGATAGCAGTCGTAACTCATAGCGGCACTGTAATCCATCGTGAATTCGTTCACCCCGGAAGAGACATAGACCGCCGAGACAAAAGACTGAAATCCGTATCTACGCGGGCGTCCAAAACCATGGGTAAAGGCGGAAAACTTCACAAAGGATTCTGTTCTAAAACCTATGAAAAATGCCGAAGAATCAATCATCAGATAGGCCACATTGTCTCTAAGCGAATTGTTGAGGTTGCTAAGCAGTTCAACTCTGAAGCCATCGTGTTTGAGAATCTTAAAGACTGGAAGCCAAAAGGCGGAAAGAAACGGTCTAACCTTCGACAAAAATTCCATGGATGGCTAAAAGCTAAGATTCGTAATTTCACCGAAATGAAATGGTCGGAATTAGGAGGCAAGGTAGTAGAAATCGTAGCGGCTTATACCTCGAAACTTGCTTATGATGGTTCTGGCACAGTAAAGAGAAACTCAAAAAAATACTCTCTAGCGACCTTCGCCTCAGGTAAGTGCTTTAATGCTGATCTAAATGGAGCTTACAATATCGGTGCTAGAGGTGTTTTTAAACTCGTTCGTAGAAATAGCAACGAGGGTCGTTCCAGCAAAAGATCTGGACGACCGCCTAGAAGCTGGGCTTGCTTGTGTGACCTGTGGACTAGCGGTAGTTCAAGGTTAGCATAAGACACCACCACCTCGGGCGAAGCCCGACGCTACGCGAACGGCTTGCCAGGTGGTGGAGCTTCATCCTACGGCGCACAGAGGCATCCGTTTTACAGACGGGTTCCTTAACCGGACTTGGATACCAACCCAATTTGCAGTACCCCTGACAGGATTTGAACCTGTAGAAAACCCGTTTTAAGCGGGTCATGTCTGCCAATTGCATCACAGGGGCAAGATGGGTCGAGTTGGATTTGAACCAACAATGCAAACGCGGCTGTTTTACAGACAGCTACCTACACCAATAGGTGAGCCGACCCATAGATTTAGCATTCTCTGAAATTTTCAAGGTGCTTCAGAGCAAGCAGGTTTGCGGCCTGTATTACTCTGTTATATGTATACTACATAATATACTACAAAATGTCAATATTGTAATACAAACTAGGGATTCCCTTAGAGCGTTAAGTGGCTCAATATGTGACATAATTACTTTTTAGAAGGCCACTTCTCATAAACAAATGAGTGTAACCCTCACTAACACATCACTCTCTCTCACCACAGCTTTACCCTTGACTGGGCATCCGGCACGGGTTTATTTGAGTAGTTTGAGTCCTGGGTCGCAGCGAACAATGAGGCAAGCTTTGGATGCGATCGCTTCCTTACTCACTAATAACGAATGTGATGCAGACACCCTTGACTGGGCAGCCCTCACCTATCAGCACACCGCCGCCGTCCAAGCCGCATTACTAGAAATCAATTCCCCCGCCACGGTCAAGAAGAAGATGGCAGCCCTCAGGGGAGTGTTAGCTGTGGCAAAGAAGTTGAAACTGATGGATCCAGAAGATTTCGAGGCGGCGGTGGATTTACCCAGGATTAAGAATCATCCCTTACCTAGAGGTCGAGCATTAACTCAAACAGAAATTACGGCACTTATTAAGGTGTGTACTTCCGATACAACTAATCAAGGGGTTAGGGATAAAGCTCTAATTGGTATCCTACGGGGTACGGGACTGCGACGGGCAGAGGTGGTGAAGCTGGAAGTGCGAGATTTTGATGGTTCCACTGGTGCATTAGAGGTGCGTCAGGGTAAGGGAGGGAAGGATAGGACCGTTTATTTACCTGAAAACGCGATCGCGTTTGTAAATGATTGGTTGAATGTCAGAGGTCACCAACCAGGGGCGCTGTTGTGTCCAATCCGGAAAGGGGGGCAGATACAGAACAGAAAAATGACCCCTCAGGCCGTGTTGTTGATTTTGCAGAAGCGGGCTAAAGAAGCTGGGGTGGAATCCTTTAGTCCCCATGATTTTCGCAGAACCTTCTGCTCTGATTTGCTTGATGCTGGGATTGATATTGTGACGGTACAGAAGTTAGCTGGCCATGCGTCTCCTGTGACTACGGCCAAGTATGATAGGCGGGGTGAGGAGGTTAAGCGTAGGGCGGTTCAGAAATTGGGGTTTTGAGGAGCAGGGGCGAAGGCCATAATGTTTCCTGCGGATAGGGTTGGCCATGGGGATTGGCTATCTCAGGCAGACGACTGATGAATACAGTGCTTCAACTTGTTTCTTCATGTAGATTACAGGCTACTCAGCACGTCATTGAGTTCTCTTTGGATTTTCTTTACAAATCAGCTCTAAGTCACTTACCTTTTGGTAACTTTAAAAATAAATTAGACTTGAGTGAACATATGAGCAAAGAAAAACACATATCGTCTTGTCCTGTTGGAGAGGCCTTGAACGTATTTGCAGGAAAATGGAAACCTGAAATCCTTTGGTATCTCAAAGATGGCTGTATGCGCTTTAACCAGTTACACCGTTCCATTGGAACAGTATCACAAAAAATGCTTGCACAGCAATTGCGTGAATTGCAGCGTGACGGTCTGGTTAAACGTATTCAGTATGATACGCTTCCACCACATGTTGAATATGAGGTGACTGATCTTGTAAAGACACTTGAACCTATATTTGATGCTCTTGAAAAATGGAATAAGGACAACGGGCCCACTGTGCAAGAAGCGAGGAAAAGATACTTTACGAAGAATAACTGATATTGTTTTCAGCATTCTGAATTTTATCTCAACCGTAGTCGGTTGGGATAAACCCAAGCATTGCGGACAGTAGGCCTGTTGGGATAAATTGATAGTCTATCTACTAAGTCATCAAGCTTGAATTAAGGATTAGCCAGTCTCTCAAAGCTAGTCTAGGAAATTATCACCGAAAAGAAATATCTATCAAAACAAAATTGGCGAACTACTACCATACCCATCGAAACGGTGACATTGGGCGTCAAGGTTTAACGCTGTAGTCAATTTTGATTGGTGGATCGCCTTCAACCTCGCCAATAAGCTGTAGTAGCTGCAATCGGAATCGCTCGATCATGTCGCGCTTCAACATAAAGCGATGGAAATCTGCAGGTGACGTGTTGTGGTGCTGCACCGACTTATAACCACCGGGCGCTTCAACATCCATGCGCACTGGAAATTGCAGCCACTTGCCTTGGAATTCCTCCGAGAGCATCCAGTTTAGATAGAGTTTAGCCGCCGCTTTGTTTTTCGCCTGAGTGGGAATGGCAGCAGTCTGGAACCATGTTAAGAAGTAATCTTCTTTCGGCAACAGAAAGCGCGTATCGCTGTTGGGCTGAGGTGCGAAGGCCCAGAATGTCGTAAAACTCGCGCCATACCAGCCATTATTGATGGCGACATAAGGCATCGCCGTACCACGTACCCATGTCGGCTTAGTGGCAACGAGTTCCTCCAGATACTCCCACCCATACTTTTCCTTCAGATTCCAAAACTGATACAAGACAGCATCGTCACTATGGGGATAGGTCAAAACAACCTTTCCTTTTAGTGCTGGGTCGAGGTAGTCCATAGCGTCACGCGGTGCTTGGCTTTCGTTGATCACATCGATGTTGACGTAGTTGCTGAAAGTCACACCATAAAGACCAGTCCAACGCCCATGAGGATCTTTGTGGTCAGGGAATACTTTGTCCCAGTGTTTTGGCTTGTAGGCCTCCAATAAACCATGCTCAGCGTAGTAGTCAAAGTCATGCACGGTCTGCAGTTGAATTACGTCGGGCACATTGGCTTTGCCACCCGTTTCACGCGCATTGTCATAGCGTGACCCGTGATGAAAACTCAAGTCAACACTGTGAGTAACCTTGATACTTGGAAATCTCTCCTTAAACATGTCCAAGTAATAATCTATTTGGTCCGGCTTGTCGCCGCCGGCCCGAAGAACCAAAGTGCCACCTTCCTGTTGAGCAGCAGTATATAACTCATCTAGAGACCTGGTTTCAATAGCCAGAGTTTTGAGTGGTTTCATCGATACTATACTAAAGTAAGTACAAACTAAAGTATAGTATAGCTTTATATCCAGTACGATATTAAAGTTAGTGCAGCGTTTTAGGGAGGTTGAATGGAGAACAAGCTTAGTCTTACCTTACGCTCGGGTCAAAGTCCTGAGACGACTGACCGGTTGCCTCATTCTCAATTGACCCAGCACGGGCCTGATCATATTATTGACAAGCTACATGAATGGTGCTTTTCATTGCCTCATGTTGTAAGCGAGCAAAGTGGCATCTCTGTACCTGGCTCTCGCGCTTTGGTCATTAATGACGGCGTGGAATGTAATCGTAAAGCTTTTATGGTCGGTCGGGAATTTGCACATATACATTGGAAAAGTTGAAACTCTGATTATTGAAGTAACCCTACCTTTGGTAATAACAGC
>NZ_CEYLVT010000324.1:3590-6607 GCF_982860115.1 Moorena sp. | reverse complement strand
ACTGGCATCTTGGGTAGAACTGGCATCTTGGGTAGAACTGGCATCTTGGGTAGAACTGGCATCTTGCCAGTTTCCTCCTTATTTTCGAGCGGGCAGGATGCCCACTCTACTGCTATTCATTACTTGATTCAGCAACGCCTACTTTGGAAGTAAAATCACCAACATCCCTATTAGTTTGGTCGGGTGTGATGGAACCAACAGAAGCACAATATCTAATTCTCAATGCCTTGGATACCTTAGGGTTACTAGAAAATACTGTTTATGACCAAGACAATGGCATTTGGTACATCAGCACTGCTAGCCTTCTGCTGCCCTTTGCTATGCTTTTACCAAATGGTGAAATTACCCCGATTACACCTGTAGCCGAATTATGAAGCCCTTAAGTGAATTACAACAACAGCAATATCAACGAATGATAGAACTCTCCACTCTGGCTCGTCAGCGATATCTGGACTCCGGAGGAGATCCAAACCGAGCCTCAGGGAGTCTACACAATCAAAATTATATGACTGCGGAAGAACAGCAGGAATTCTTGATATTAGCTAGGGCACTTTCCGGGATTTATACGAATAATGGTTATGTTTACTGTCAAGGGCGCTCTTGGAAATTACCGGAAGTCTTGAATCACGACTAGAGGGGAGAGTGTGGGTAAAACCTACCCCTACTCCCTTCTTCCTTTGATACCACAAATTTTCCTTAAGTCTTTTTCCTCTTCATGAGTGACTAGGTAATCATGGAGCCAATTACAACTCTTTGCGACTAAATCATCTAAATCGAAATTCCATAAAATTACCGTCTTGTCACTACTAGCAGAAGCAAGAGTTTTGCCGTCTCGGCTAAAGGCCACGCTATTGACAGCTTTGCTATGTCCGGTGAAGGTGTGTAGTTCTTTGCCTTGGAGATTCCATAGTTTCACGGTGTTGTCATCACTAGCAGTAGCGATAGTATTGCCATCTGGGCTAAAGGCAACGCTATTGACCCAATCCCTATGTGCGGTGAGGGTGTGCAGGAGTTGGCCTTGGAGATTCCACAGTTTCACGGTGTTGTCGAAACTAGCAGTAGCCATAGTATTGCCATCTGGGCTAAAGGCCACGCTAGTGACAAACTTGCTATGGCCAGTGAGGGTGAGCAGGAGTTGGCCTTGGAGATTCCACAGTTTCACGGTGTTGTCGAAACTAGCAGTAGCCATAGTATTGCCATCTCGGCTAAAGGCCACGCTATAGAAAGCTGCCCTTCCAGTGAGGGTGTGCAGGAGTTTGCCTTGGTAATTCCACAGTTTCACCGTCTTGTCTTCACTAGCAGAAGTGATAGTCATCCCATCTGGGCTAAAGGCTACGCTAGTGACAGGTGCGCCATGTCCAGTGAGGGTGTGCAGGGGTTTGCCTTTGAGATTCCACAGTTTCACGGTGTTGTCGAAACTAGCAGTAGCGATAGTATTGCCATCTCGGCTAAAGGCTACGCTAGTGACAGGTGCGCCATGTCCAGTGAGGGTGTGCAGTTCTTTGCCTTGGAGAGTCCACAGTTTCACGGTGTTGTCTCTACTAGCCGTAGCGATAGTATTGCCATCTGGGCTAAAGACCACGCTATTGACCCAATCCCTATGTCCAGTGAGGGTATGCAGTTCTTTGCCTCGGTGATTCCACAGTTTCACTGTGTTGTCTCTACTAGCAGTAGCGATAGTATTGCCATCTCGGCTAAAGGTGACCCTATTGACCCAATCCCTATGTCCAGTGAGGGTATGCAGTTCTTTGCCTTGGTGATTCCACAGTTTCACCGTGTTGTCATCACTAGCAGTAGCGATAGTATTGCCATCTCGGCTAAAGGTGACCCTATTGACAGAATCCCTATGTCCAGTGAGGGTATGCAGTTCTTTGCCTTGGAGAGTCCACAGTTTCACGGTGTTGTCTCTACTAGCCGTAGCGATAGTATTGCCATCTGGGCTAAAGACCACGCTATTGACCCAATGCCTATGTCCAGTGAGGGTGTGCAGTTCTTTGCCTTTGAGATTCCACAGTTTCACGGTGTTGTCGAAACTAGCAGTAGCGATAGTATTGCCATCTCGGCTAAAGGTAACGCTAGTGACAGGTGCCCTATGTCCAGTGAGGGTGCGCAGGTATTTGCCTTCGCGATTCCACAGTTTCACGGTGCCCTCATCACTAGCAGTAGCGATAGTATTGCCATCTCGGCTAAAGGCCACGCTATTGACAGAATCCCTATGTCCAGTGAGGGTGTGCAGGGGTTTGCCTTGCCGATTCCACAGTTTCACGGTGCCCTCATCACTAGCAGTAGCGATAGTATTGCCATCTCGGCTAAAGGCCACGCTTTTGACAGGGTAGCTATGTCCGGTCAGGGTGTGTAGTTCCTTGCCCTTGAGATTCCACACTTTCACGGTGTTGTCATCACTCCCAGAAGCGATAGTTTGGCCATCTCGGCTAAAGGCTACGCTATTGACATCATCGCTATGTCCAGTGAGGGTGCGCAGGTATTTGCCTTGATGATTCCACAGTTTCACCGTGTTGTCATCACTCGCAGAAGCAATCATCTGGCCATTTTGGCTAAAGGCCACGCTATTGACAGATTTGCTATGCCTGGTGAGGGTGAGAGTGAGCGGTTCCTTTTGTTCTAGATTCCACAGTTTCACCGTGTTGTCATCACTCGCAGAAGCGATAGCCTTACCATCTCGGCTAAAGGCCACGCTTGTGACAAGGTAGCTATGTCCTAGGGTGTGCAGTTCTTTGCCCTCTAAATTCCGCCGTTTCACGGTGTTTTCATCACTAGCAGAAGCGATAGTCTGGCCATCATAGCTAAAGGCCACGCTTGTGAGAGCTAAGTTATGTCCGGAGAAGGTTTTTAGGTGTTTGCCTTGCCGATTCCACAGTTTCACCGTGTTGTCATCACTAACAGAAGCGATAGTTTGGCCGTCTGGGCTAAAGGCAACCCTATTAACCCAACCACTATGTCCGGTGAGGGTGTGCAGTTCTTTGCCTTGCAGACTCCACAGTTTCACGGTGTTGTCC
>NZ_CEYLVT010000324.1:0-3490 GCF_982860115.1 Moorena sp. | reverse complement strand
CTACTAGCAGAAGCGATAGTCTGTCCGTCTGGGCTAAAGGCCACGCTATTGACAGCTGCGCTATGCCCTTTGAGGGTTTGTGGTTCTTTGCCTTGCAGATTCCACAGTTTCACGGTGTTGTCCCTACTAGCAGAAGCGATAGTCTGTCCGTCTGGGCTAAAGGCCACGCTATTGACAGATCTGCTATGTCCGGTGAGGGTTTGTAGTGCTTTCCCTTGCCGATTCCACAGTTTCACGGTCTTGTCCCTACTACCAGAAGCGATAGTCTGGCCATCATAGCTAAAGGCCACGCTAGTGATATCGCTATGTCCGTCTAGGCTATTAAATTCTTTCACTCCATAGAGGGATTGCCGTAAACTAGCGATCGCTCTAACTCTAGTTTCACCTTGTACCCAATTCGCCTTTTGGAGTATTCCTCCTGCCTTTAAACCCTCTTTTAGAGCATCAAAGGGTTGCTTTGAAACAAAAAAAGTTTCTGAAAGTTGACTCAGGGCTTTAATTTCACTTTCTTCTGCCTTTCTCTCCTGTTTACGAGACTGCAACCCAAAAGCTGTCGAAACAACTGTCCCCAATACCAACACACCAATAAACGCTCCCGCTACTAACCGGCGGTTACGGGTCATTTGCTTGTGCTTGTGACGGCTTACCTGAATATATTCCTCGGCCAGCCCATCCAACATCCCCAACTTGCAATACTCGTTTAAATACTCCTGGGCTTCTACTAACCTCCCCCCTTGTAACAGTACACCGGCATCATCACGCTTCTTTCCCTTTTCCATCCATTCTTCTGCCGCCGCTTCCAGCTTGCGTTCGATCACCATTGCTTCTTTGTAAGTCTGCTTCCATTCCACCAACTTTCCCCAGTGGCGAATCAAGGCTTCATGAACTACATCCAAAACCACATCCTGGGAATTTTCCTGATGGCTTCTAGTAATCAAGCGGTTCTCTGAACTGGCTAACTTCTGGCTAACAGCATCGAGCAGTTCTAAACTGTGGTGAGAATTGACTAACTCCCCCAGGTGTATTCGTCTACGGGTATCGAGAGTATCTCCCACTTGAGTTAATTCCAAGAACAAACGCCTAGCCACACTTTGTTCTTCCGGTGAGAGACTATCAAATACCTGATTGGCTCTCTTTTCGAGAGTTCCCTCAATTCCCCCTAACTGTTGATAAGTCTCTAAGTATAAAAACTTCTGCTGTCTTGACTGTTTCCATAATTCCGTCAGAGTATATTGGAGCAGGGGCAGGCTGCCTGGATAATCTTCGACATCGTTAATCAGTTGCTGTTTTAATCTGCCCTCAATTCCTAATCCTACTAATTCAGCCGGTAGTGCGATCGCTTCTTCAATTTCCTGACGGTTCAAGTGGTCAACATTGATGTAAGGTTTATTGATCTTTTCAACACATTGAGGATAGTCTCGCAATCGCCCCCGAAAGTCAGAGCGCATAGCGATTAACACAATTAGATTGTTGGTATTCTCGATTAATTCAATTAAACTGTTAAAGAATTCCTGGCGTTGGTCAGGTTGACTCATAGTGAAGCACTCTTCAAACTGGTCAACAATCATGACCACCGGTTCAGAAGTCGCTACTAGAGTAAGACTAGAATTGCCTCCCTTGTTGTCTAAAAGCTTTTCCTTTTCAAGCACCTCCTGTAACCTTTGCTGTGGTGCTTCACCTGGAGAGAAAGGTTCTAGATAATGCCAGCGATCGCTTCCAGGAATAGCTTGCCCTAACTTCAGCTGATACAATAATCCTGCTCTGAGTAAGGAAGACTTGCCACTGCCGGAAGCCCCTAACACCACCAGCAGACGGTCTTGATTGTTCACTCGCTCAATTAACTGCTTGGTCAACTTAGAGCGACCGTGAAACACCAGAGCATCCTCTGGTTTAGCCGTAAAATATGACAGAGACCGGTAGGGGCACTTATCCTGAAAGCTCAGTTTCGGAAACAGGCTAGTCAGTAAAATGGCTTGGTTTGAGTTAGCGATTAAAGGACGTTGTCCAGTCCTTGACATCCGCTGCTCAATAAACTCTCCCAAATTATGACTATTAACAATACCATCGGGGTGATTTTCCGGATTTAATCCTGCCAGTAACTCCCTGGTAAATACTCCTTGTTCATGGCTAATTTCTATTCCCGGTTCAAAGGAACGAGTAGCAGTAATCAAGCAGTAAGCTTTATCAGTTGGGATAAATGGGAGCAAGCTTAGTAACTCGCCACTGTAGCAACAATCTAACCAAATCACTACCTGTTTGACTGGGCTAGTTGCGATTTGCTCACCCAACTCCCGCAGAGGATAGCCATAAATTCCCACATCAGGAAAGGCATCACTTGTCACTAAGAAAACTTCCTCAATACCATCCACCTCTTGCCTACAGCCATGGCCTGAAAAGAAGAATAGGGCCGTTTCTGGAGGTTGGTTGGGAGGTGGAGGATTAAACAGATTAGCGACTGCTGACCTTAATTCCTCTAATTTTACCAGTCCTGTGCTCGATGGTCCCCCTGGTCCTTTTTGGGTCAACCCAAGGGGTAAGTCCTGAATCCGAAACGGTTCATAGCCATACTGATCTAATTGTTGAGCGACACTTTCCCCATCTAATGCCGCAACGGTCAGGTCGTTAAAGTTGGTGTATTCTGGATAACGGTTAATCCCAACGATTAGGGCTTCCCATTCCGGTGTCATTGGAGCGAGGTTGTGGATTTTTATTAGGGTAACATACTATCGCAATTTTCAGCACTAGGCTGATCCTTCGTGTATAAAGATGATAGTGATTGAAGTAGTGGCAGTGGCTGATGAATACCAACAAAACCTTATTAGCTTTTTTACTTGCTCTGACTGATTTAGAAATACCCTTGAGTCAAGGTGAGAATAAGAGCATCAAAGAAATTGGCGATCAACTTGATGCCCAACCTTTGGCCTGGGAGAGGTATACCAAACCCAAGCTGCTAGAGATAATTGCAGCTAATCCTGAGTTAAATCAACGTTACCAAACCTATTACAAGCAACTTGACACTACGGTCGATATTCCCCCAGACTATCTCCCAACAACAGCGGAAATCCAGCCAGTCAATAAACCTAGCTCTACGATAATGAGAGGACATAAACCTAAGTCATCACCTACAGGCTATGACCAACAAATTAATAATATTGTGATTGTCGTCAGTCGTACAGAACAGCCAGAAGCAGCTGTGAAAGAATTACCCTTGGAAAAACTTAAACAGTTTTTAGGGACTTCTAAATAAATTACTAAATTAGGGAGTCGGGAGATGGGGAGATGGGGAGATGGGGAGATGGGGAGATGGGGGAATAAAATTGAATGTAGCTGGTAAGTATGATCAACGCTATACTCAGAAGTCGGCGTTGCGTCAGTTTTCCAATGAATAGGAGTAGAGTGGGCATCCTGCCCGCCCGAAAATAAGCATGAAACTGGCAAGATGCCCATTAACTGGCAAGATGCCAGTTCTACCAAGATGCCCATTAACTGG
>NZ_CEYLVT010000323.1:0-6608 GCF_982860115.1 Moorena sp. | reverse complement strand
CTGGCATCAGGCGTAGAACTGGCATCAGGCGTAGAACTGGCATCTTGCCAGTTTCATCCTTATTTTCGAGCGGGCAGGATGCCCACTCTACTCTTATTCATTCCTAAATTCAGCAACGCCTAGTTTTATTTCCCTTTAGACTTAGGAAGTGACAGTCCCAGATAGCCTCCAAGACCTATTTTTGCCATATCCATAAAGGTGGGGCGGTATTGTTCATCAATTACCGCTAGGGTAAGTGACCCCCCAAGTAATATCGATATAATAGCAGCTTGAACCATTTCTTTGATTGTCAGAGTTTTATGAGCCATAGGTTTTTGTTGTAACTGTTACGCTTCACTGCTACTTTTAATGGTTACCCAAAAAAACTGAAACCTTGACTGGACAATGGATTAGTTGCTAATATGTTTTGATTTCTGTATGATTGCGTTGTGCCTGAGTTGTGATTGCGGTAAAGGTTATGGCGCTGACTGCAGGCAATAGGAAACTTTGGATCAGGGAATTATTTAGTTTAGTCATTTAGGGCTGCATCGCTTACTCCCTTGAATTTTTAAACACTATTCAAGCTATTACTATAGTTATCAAAAATTATCCATACGATGACAGATTGTAGCCCAGTAAAAAAAAATAAAAAAGTAACTATCACCGCATCCTCAAACGGTATGGAAAAAGCTAAAAAGGCTTTAATAAGGCTAGGATTTGAGTCTCAAAGTGACTTTGCAAAATCACAATTTATAGGTCGCACTACAGTAACAAAGTTTTTTAATTTCAAGCCAATTCAGCTGGATTCCTTTAAACGGATATGCGATGGACTGAAACTAGACTGGAGAGAAATCGCAGGAATAGCAGAGGAAAACCGATCAGAACCGCTAACCAGAAATGATGGCAGTAGCTCAGAGCTGCTTGAGGAGGTAGAGCAAGGGCAAGCACCTAGGCGGGAAGTGACTGTAATCGATAAACAAAGTCAAACAATTAAAGCTGTTATCGTCTTAGAAGGGGATCTAGATTCAGTTCAAAATCCAAAATTTATTGAATTGATTTTACAAGAATATTCAGGGGACAGTATAAACATTATTGATATTAAACCAGGCAGCATCCGATTAATTGTAGAAGGGTCTCAAGAGGATATCGAATGGCTTAGATCTCAGATAAAATCAGGAAAAATAAACGTATTAAGCGGTTTTCCTGTTCAAGATATTGAAATTTTGAGCCAAACGTCACAGGATGATCAAAATAACGAGTTTGATCAGAAATGGCGTCTAGTGGAAGAGATTGCTAGCCGTGGAGCTGTGCGTCGAGACCTGAGTAATGCGGACCTGAGTGATGCGGACCTGAGTAATGTTAACCTGAGTGATGCCAACCTGATTGGTGCCAACCTCAGTAATGCTGACCTAAGTGATGCCGACCTGAGTTATACCATCCTGAGTGGTGCCGACCTGAGTGATGCTATCCTGAATAGTGCCCACCTCAGGGGTGCCTACCTGAATAGTGCCCACCTAAGTGCTGCCGACTTAAGTGATGCCAACTTGATTGGTGCCGACCTTAGGGGTGCTGACCTGAGTGGTACCAACTTAATTGGTGCTAAAGTTAAAAAAGCCCGATTCGGATATAACTTAGGAATTGATCCATTGATGAAGCTTGACCTAATTCAACGAGGAGCAATTTTTGAGGATTTGCCAGGGGATAGCTCTAAAAGTCTCACCCCTAGCAAAAGATAGGGATTACGAAAATTACAGGGTGCTGATAATTTTTAGGAATCCGGTAAGCTTCAATCAAACAAATGGGATTGGCCGTAGGCCACGCGGGGCGCGATCGCTCAAAAAACTCAATAACCCCAACCATTTCCTCTAGAGTAGATAGCGTTTGAAATAGTAATGAACGCAGAATTTTCGCCTAGATACTCTACTAGGTTCCTAATTCCAAACTAGAGCCACACGTCCAATTGTATTGACTGAACTCAAACAGTATAACCACTGCTGGTTAATGAGGATTTTAATTTACTTATAAGGCAAGTATATCGAAATCCTCTTTAAAAAGCTGTCAACCAGAATTAACCATCTGTTTGAAATAAAGCAATCCGCAGTCGATCGGCTGTCTCTTCCATTTCCGCCACTGACTCTAGGCTAACAACCACGCTCGGTTCAATTCCTAAAATTTCCGCCGCTTTAGCCACCGCTGCTTTTTCTTTTTCATGGTAGTTCCCATCAGCTCGACTGACTTTGATCGCTTGGTACAACATAGAGCGGCGAAAATTCAATGGAAAATCATACTTGATTCCACTCAATAGCTCTTCAATGTTAGCATTTTTCCAATCGAATTTGCGGAGGGTTTCAACGTACTCTTGAACAGCTTCAGAGTCTTCCGCCATCATTTCTTGTTCGTCAATAAACCACTGTAATTCTTCTTCTGCGAGTTCTCCATCTGCACCAGCGATCGCCAATAAGGCGCAGCCGTAATTTACCCCCACCTCCAAATCAACTGAAGTGTTAGAAGAAAAGCCATATTTATGCTCAGCATATTTGCTCAGTTGGACAGTTTTTCCACTGGTCATATTTTTATCCTTTTTTTATTGGTTTTGAGCATATTCAGTTTGATTCAACCAACTTTAGTTTAATTTGTCAACTCAATGTAAGGATATGCGCTACTTGAGGTGCTACTTGAGGTGCAATCAGCCATTGGCGTAGCGTGGCCCAAAAGCCAAAGCCAAAGCCAACGGCTGAATGTTTACGAATTATTACATGGGATTGGCCGTAGGCCACGCTACGGTCCGGAAGCTAAGCTTCCGGGCTTATGCGAACGCTCACAAATACTCAATACCCCCAACCATTTCCTCTAGAGTAGATAGGGTTTGGAATACTAATGAATCCAGAATTTTAGCCTAAATGCTCTACTAGGTTCCTAATCGTCCCCAAAATAGAGCTGCGCATCCAATTGTCTTGACTGAACTCTCTGAAAAATTATCTTCCATAATTTTCTTTAATTCTTCTAAACTATCATTTTGATTATTAAAAATGTACTTTTTGTTATAAGCATCCATTAAACGCCGGGCCATAAAATTCCGTTCAACTCCGACCGTTAGAATAGTTGAACCAAAAATAACCCCACCAGGATTAATTAAAGGCAAAATATTATCAAAAACAACGGCTTTTGTTTCCATCGTTCCCGGTACACAGTGAAGTACATAATTAAATCCCACTGAATCAAACCCTGGAGCGTCAAACTGAATTGACTCCAAGATATTCCTTCTGTAAGCAACAGGATGATAACGTGCAACCCGACGAGATGTTACGTCTAAACATTTGGTGTTTAAATCCATTAATGCCAGTCGAGGAGTATTTGTAGGAAAAGTGCAACGGTCTAGGAAATATCCATTCCCAACACCTATGTCAAGGTGATTACCTGAAATATGCTGATTGTAAAAGTCTAGTAGGTGGGATGATGGACATTTCCATATAAACTGATTAGAGATTGCTACCACAGTTAGGTCGTACATAGCTAAACTCAGCTTAGTGTAAATAGCCTGTCCTGCCTCTAGTTGTTCCTTGGTAGTTGTTGTCATGATTGTCCTTTTATACCCTATATTTAGATGCTAGCCATTCCCGTAAAATCGCCAAAGGCCAAGCAAGGCCAACGGTTGAAGCTTACCAATCCTTACTATACTATTTATTGCGTAGTTAGATAAAGTGGTACTCCAAGTTCTTGCAGAAATGAATAATAATTCTTCTGTTTAAATTTTGTTTATTTGTTTAAACAGAAGAATTAAGCTATCAGTCAATGCCTGAATACTTACCTAAAAAAAAGGGGGAGTCGCAACGGTTCCCCCTTGACAATCCCCATTTTTATGTCAAAACTATAAAGATGATAACGAAAAAGGGAATAAATTGATTGAATAACCTGATTCAATAATTCCTTTAGTTAAGTTATGTAACAGCTTTTAGACTTGAGGTTTCCTTAAGCTTTCAGGTTTGCTTAAGGGTTCAGTTTTAAGCTACGGCAGGGGTAAAATGTGATAAAACTTGAAATTACGTTGCAACTCTTAACCTAAATAGGCGGTTGAAATCACCAATACCCTGGTAAACTCATAAAGCAATCTATAGCAATATACTGTGTAAGCATTCAGCTAATGCGCTACGCGCACGCTAGGCGAACAGCTGTCAGCAAGTAGTGTGCCCGTAGGCCATGAGCTTATACCTGATAACTGACGGCTGAATGCTTAGTCATTGGTTTGGGCTTGGGTTGAGTGACCCGGATCTGTCCACACCAGGCCACCGAGAATGGTAAGCAACTATAACAAGCAAGCAAGAGCTTAAGATGGTAGATTCCCTTAAAAAACCTGATTTTGATGAAATCCGACCCGGTATAAAGGTACCGGCGAAGGACACGATCCTAACTCCCCGGTTCTACACTACTGACTTTGAAGCAATGGCGAAGATGGACCTCTCGCCTAATCAGGATGAACTCGAAGCCATCCTGGAAGAGTTTCGAGCTGATTACAATCGTCACCATTTTGTCCGGAATGAGGAGTTTAATCAATCTTGGAACCACATTGATGGGGAAAAACGCCGGTTATTTGTTGAGTTTCTGGAACGTTCCTGTACAGCGGAATTCTCTGGTTTCTTGCTCTATAAGGAATTGGGACGGCGCTTAAAGAATAAAAATCCTGTACTGGCAGAGTGCTTTACCCTGATGTCTCGTGATGAAGCACGTCATGCGGGATTCCTGAACAAGGCTATGTCAGATTTCAATCTACAGCTGGATTTGGGATTCCTGACTAAGAGCAAGAAGTACACCTTCTTTCAGCCCAAGTTTATTTTCTACGCTACTTATCTGTCTGAGAAGATTGGCTATTGGCGCTACATTACTATCTATCGCCATTTAGAAGCCAATCCTGATGACCAAATCTATCCAATTTTCAGCTTCTTTGAAAACTGGTGTCAGGATGAAAACCGTCATGGGGATTTCTTTGATGCGATCATGAGAGCTCAGCCGGATACGCTGAATGATTGGCAGGCTAAGCTTTGGTGCCGATTCTTCTTGCTGTCGGTGTTTGCCACTATGTATCTGAATGATGTTCAGCGGTCTGGATTCTATGCCTCCATTGGTTTAGATGCTCGTGACTATGATAAGCATGTGATTGAGAAGACTAACGACACCTCAGGACGGGTCTTCCCAGTTATTTTGAATGTAGACCATCCGGAATTTTATGAGCGTCTGGAGATTTGTGTCCGGAATAATGATAAGCTAAGAGCGATCGCTAACTCAAATACGCCCAAGTTCTTGCAATTATTCCAGAAGTTGCCTCTCTACATGTCTAATGCCTGGCAGCTCCTGAAATTGTACCTGATTAAGCCCATTGATATGACGGCTAAACAGGGTTCTATGATCTAAAGTTTGCTCCGCTAACTGTTAGCTTCGTTTTTGTGGTGATCCTACATAAAGTAGGATCACTTTTTTTTTGATTCCCTATTCCCTATTCCCTGTTCCCTATTCCCTACTCCCTACTCCCTATTCCCTATTCCCTTAGATCCGGAAATGATACAAGAATTACAGAAGTTTGATCGGTATAGGTGCGTCAGTTCTGTTAGTGTATTTTTTATTGTTGAGTGTTAAAAAATTTGGGACTTAAGTATCTAAAAACGGGATTACTGGGACTAACGTTTACCTTCACAGTTGCTTACCGAGCTGGGAGTCAAACGGTGCCAGTACCGGACTCGACTACAGGCAACCAAGAGGAAACCCAGGGCAATCCGCCTCAGCCTACTCCAGATAAATTACCAGAGTCCCCCCAGTCTGATCCTCCTGGTAATTCAGCAGCCCAGGAGTTGGATTTAAGTCCAGAGGTAATCGAAGGCAGTCCGGTGCTACAGCGTTGGCTAGAGGAGGTGCCGGATGTTTGGCAAGATATTCGCAATCAACCCAGTTTTCGCACTCGGTTGCGGTTGGGTTACTCCCAGTTTCCCTCTAATGGACAAGCAGCAGGGGTGAATGTGGGAGTAGAAGATGTGTTTATTGGTAATTCTGGCTTGACGGTGAGTGGAGATTATCAGGCTTCCTTTAATGGTGAGCGGGAAACCTTTGGGGTCGATTTGCGGTATTATGTGCGGCCCTTAGGGAGTTATTTCAATGTTGCCCCGATGGTGGGTTATCGCAATTTGGAGACTGATGGTTACTCTACCGATGGGGTAAATGTGGGAGCGCGGTTGCTATTGGTTTTGTCTCGCACTGGTGCCGCTGATATTTCCTTCACTCAGAGTTTTGTGTCTATTGGCAGTAGTGATGAGGTCGGGATAAGCAAGCTTTCCTTTGGTTATGCCATTACTCCCAATTTGCGGCTTGCTACGGATATTGAGAAACAGAATTCTATCGAAAATAAGGATAGTCGGGTGGGGATTGGGTTGGAATGGATGCCTTGAGATGTTGAGAGGGTTACGAGTAGAGTGGGCATCCTGCCCGCGCGAAGATTGTAACGGGCAAGATGCCCATTCCACAATCAGGAGGAAACGGGCAAGATGCCCATTCCACGGGGCTCACAGGGGTAGGTTTTTTACATCTGGTTGGGGAATCGGGAATCGGGAATCGGGAATCGGGAATCGGGAATCGGGAATCGGGAA
>NZ_CEYLVT010000322.1:0-6690 GCF_982860115.1 Moorena sp. | reverse complement strand
CCAAGTTCCCATCAAATTAGAAGTACCCATTGTGCTCGACCTAGCTGTCGCTGCTAAGCGTAAGTGCTTTACTAAGTATGAGGAAATGGGCATTGAAGAGGTAGAAGGTAACGGAGGGGGTCCTGATCAAGCTGAAGTACCTACCACTTAGTCTCTTTAGCAATATTTGACAGGAATCTTTGACGGCTGGCTTTAAATTAGTTCATAGAAATTAGTTCCTCGAATCCCCCTAGACTTATCAAGTCAGGGGGGTTTTCTTAATCAGTATTGTGCTAAGGTTAACTAAAAGGTACCCTTAAGGGTACCGCAACCTGTTAGTAAATTATGAGACCATTGGTAGAGATTAACACTACCTGCAAAACTACCTGATGGAGGGCAAATCATGCCTGACGAAAATATCCACGAATCCGCTTACAACTGTGAGTTTGAGATTCCGATCAATTTTTTAGTTCCCTTCTCATTCAAGCCCACATTTGCTCCACAAAAGTGTACCTTTCAACTTTGCAATCACCCTGGTGGTAATGCTAGTCCGCCACCCTATGGCTTGCGTCTTGATGGACTGCTCACTGGTAATCCTAGAGATATCTATACCTTTGATTTTGAGTACAAGGGGGCAGAGGTATTCCTCGACTACACCAGCACAGGTGAGATCCACATCTACGGAAAAGCCTTCGGTGGACAAAAAGAAGGGAAGAATTACAAACAAGGGACAACTGACTACTGGGATATCGACTTTACCTACAAAGTTGTGGGACATAAAAACAACGATGCCTATGTCACTGAGAAAGCCTATGGCACATACAAGATTGGCATGGGTAAGGGGACAATCAAGTCTAAGAAGTTCAAGTCTTTTGACCTAGTAGACTACTTCGGCGACCATGAATACTCCTTCCGATTTGGTGATGATACGGAGCACCGAGGCTATAAAGGTATCTCTGGCTGGGGCTGGCTGAATCATAGTCATAGTGGTGCTAAAGATCGTATCTATAATCACCTAAATCACTCTGACTGGCTATTTGTTGCTAAAATTCCTAAACTATCCATGGCTAAATGGAAGATGATCTGCTGGAGTGGCTTAGCCAGTGGAGTCTGGTCTGAGGATGATGATAAAAAGTACGATGATGATTAGCGATTAGTTATAACGCCGCGCCTATTGTTAGGAGATGAGGAGATGAGGAGATGGGGAGATGGTAACCCACCCCTAACCCCTCCCAGGAGGGGAAGATGGGGAGATGGGGAAATCAGCAACTGGCTCCCCAAGACGGCGCTATCTCCCGATTCCCGACTCCCTCGGTGCGCTTGACCCGTAATTAAATTCGCCACGGGTCGCACCGCTCCCGACTCCCTACTCCCTGCTCCCTGCTCCCCGCTCCCTAAGACCAAGAATGACTAACCACTAACAAATTTCTTGATCTGTCCGAGTTTGTCTTTGTAGGGAGCATACCGCAACTGCAAATCCAGCCAGAACGATTTCTTCAGCACGCTTTTTTGGTGAGAAAAGGTATCAAAACCAGCTTTACCATGATAAGCACCCATGCCACTATCACCAACCCCACCAAATGGTAGGGAAGGAACATTTAGATGCATAACTGTTTCATTCAAGCAAACAGCACCAGCAGAGGTCTGTTGCAAAACCTGCTGTTGCTTTGCTTTGTCTGTGGAGAAAAAATATAGCGCTAATGGTTTTGGTCTTTGGTTAACTATCCCAATCGCTTCATCTAAATTACTGTATTCAATCACAGGTAGAATCGGACCAAAGATTTCCTCTTCCATAACTTTATCCTCTAAGGAAATATTGTTGATGACCGTGGGAGCAATATAGCGGTCTTCTGGATTAGTTTGTCCACCAATTATAATCTCACCATCGTTGAGTAAGCTACTCAAACGCTGATAATGCTTATCACTGATAATCCGAGCATAATCTGGACTTTTGGCGGGATCGTCTCCATAAAATTTATGGAGACAGGCTTTGATTTGCTGGAGTAAATCAGATTTAATCTTCCGATTGACCAGCAGATAGTCTGGTGCAACGCAGGTTTGACCGGCATTGATAAACTTACCCCAAACAATTCGTTTTGCTGTAGTTTCTATCGGCACATCTGTCTCCACAATGCAGGGACTTTTACCTCCCAACTCTAGGGTGACCGGGGTTAGGTGTTTGGCAGCAGCAGTCATGATAATTCTGCCAACTTGGGTGCTGCCGGTGAATAAGATATGGTCAAATTTTTCTGCTAACAGTTCCTGACTGGTTTCTACTCCCCCTTCCACTACAGCAATATAGCTAGGGTCAAAGTTTTTCCGGATAATCTCTGCGATCGCACCAGAGGTGTGAGGGGAGATTTCAGAGGGTTTGATAACGCAACAGTTTCCGGCTGCGATCGCACCCACTAAAGGAGCAATGGCTAGAGCAAATGGATAGTTCCAGGGACTGATAATCAGTACTACTCCCAAGGGTTCGGGATAAATTTGACCAGAGCCTGGAAAATTTGCCATTGAGACCGGGACTCTTTTGGGCTTGACCCAAGATTTAATATGCTTGAGGGTGTGATCAATTTCCTGCACTAGGATAATTTCCGTAGCATAAGATTCAAATTCCGCCTTGTGCAGGTCGGCTTTCAAGCCTTCTAAAATAGCAGTATCATTGTCTAAAATAACTTGCTTGAGGCGCTTGAGTTGGGCGATCCGGAATGCCACATCTTTGGTTTTTCCGGTGCTGAAAAAATTGCGCTGCTGAGTCAAAATATCCTTGACTTTACTGGTTTGTAGTTCAAGCATCTTAAAATTTAACCCCTGAACGGAAAAAAAAAATCATTTTGTTCTCGTTCAAGGTTAGCAATTATTTGATAGGATAGTTTATTGCTAAAAAATGGCAAGAGGCGTAGGGTGGGTTAGGCGGCGAGTACTTTAAAAGCTCACCTTTGAAGAGATCTTTCCGCCGTAACCCACCAATATTCAGCGACTAATCGCTGTCTATACATTTACTTTATAAACAGCCTCTGAGTTCAGCTCCCTGAAACCATTCCAGCAAAACAATCATTACGTCTGAAAACTCCCGATGCCACTAAAAATTTCAGCACTATTGAGCGGTAACAAACCATGGCATCGTCTGGGTTTGCCTGCTTGGACAGTCTCGGTAATTGCGATCGCACTCCTAATTTGCGCACCAGTCCTATTTGTGCTGGGCAGTATGTTCTCCGATTCTTCAGAAGTATGGAGTCATTTAGTCTCCACTGTCTTAGGCAGTTACATTCTCAACTCCCTGTGGTTAATCCTAGGTGTAGGTAGTGGAGTATTAATCCTTGGGGTTTCAACAGCATGGCTAGTAACTATGTGTCGCTTCTGGGGAAGCCGGGTGTTTGAATGGGCGCTACTACTTCCTCTGGCAGCACCAGCCTATTTACTTGCCTATACTTACACCAATATGCTGGACTTTTTTGGACCCGTACAGACCTGGCTGCGGCAGCTGTTTGGCTGGACTAGCGTGCACGATTATTGGTTTCCCAATGTCCGGTCTTTGTGGGGTGCGATCGCCATGTTGTCTCTAGTACTCTATCCCTACGTTTACCTAATCACCAGGGTAGCGTTCCTAGAGCAATCCGTGCGTACCCTAGAAGCTGCTCGTTCCCTCGGATGTAACCCTTGGCGTGGCTTCTTCACCGTCGCTCTACCCCTAGCCAGACCAGGGATCATGGCAGGTTTGGCCTTAGCACTAATGGAAACCCTAAGCGACTTTGGGACAGTAGAGTATTTCGGTGTCAGTACCTTTACTACAGGGATATATCGTACCTGGTTAGGATTGGATGATAAGTCAGCCGCTGCTCAACTAGCCGCCTGTCTGCTACTATTCATAATTATTTTAATTGTACTAGAACGCTGGTCTCGTAAGCAATCTCGCTATTATGAGACTGGCAGTAGTTACCAACGAATCAAGCCATTTTCACTAACTGGGGGCCGAGGCATACTGGCGCTGTTAGCCTGTTTTATTCCCATTGCTCTTGGATTTTTAGCACCCGCAGCATTTTTGCTACACATGACCATTAAAAATGCCGAGGAAACCTTAGATGATAAGTTTCTTCAGCTAGCTACAAATAGTTTACTATTAGCCATTACAACAGCTGCGATTGCCATGGTCTTAGCATTAGTCATGGCTTATGGGCAACGTCTAGTGCCCAAACTAGGGATGCGCTTAGCAGTACGCACTGCTGCCATGGGTTACGCTATCCCTGGTTCAGTGATTGCAGTTGGTGTCTTTATGCCCTTAGGTCAGTTGGACAATATCATTGACAGCTGGATGCAGGATAACTTGGGCATATCCACTGGTTTAATTTTTAGTGGCACCATCATTGCTTTAGTATACGCCTATCTTGTGCGCTTCCTAGCAATTTCATTCAATACCGTTGAATCCAGCCTAGGTAAGATCAAGCCTAGTTTAGATGATGCCTCTCGCAGTCTCGGTTATGGACCTACGCTGACCCTAATTAAAGTTCACGCCCCATTAATGTGGGGAGGATTGTTGACAGCAGCCATGTTAGTGTTTGTGGATGTAATGAAAGAGTTACCAGCAACTCTGATCATGCGACCTTTGAATTTTGACACCCTGGCAGTAAGAGTTTACCAGTATGCCTCCGATGAACGATTAATACAGGCATCAGCACCAGCTTTAGCTATTGTTTTAGTAGGAATTATTCCAGTAATTTTATTGAGTTTAAAGATTGCTAAATCTCAGGAATAATAATGAAGAATGAAGAATGAAGAATGCAGAATGCAGAATGAATAATGAAGAATGCAGACTTCTAAAGTCTAAATCCTAAATTCTTCATGGTGTTGGAATAAAAAAAAAGGTAATAGGGAACAGAGAAAAGAGGAGTTTTTGCTTTCTCCGCGCTACTCCCTACTCCCTACTCCCTAAGACGACAGTACTTAAGCTAATTATACCAAATCCTGTTCCCATACCCCCCCTTATCCGCATAGCCATAGATTCCTGGCATACAAAGATTTGGTCGATTTTTATAAAGGGTTTTTGACAAACGGATTTGGTATTGAGAACTGCTAGACCCAACCAGCAATATCCATAAGTTGAACTGCTGTAGCACTATTGGGACCATATTTGGAAACACTGGTTGGATCTTCCTTGAAAGGAAAACCAAAGCCCGCAAGTACCGGATCAATCGGTGTTCCAGGAACCACTGGATATTCGCTATTAGCTTGAGCAAAGAAGGTCTGAGCCGTAGGGCTAGTTAGATACTCTAGGAACTTGATAGCATTTCCTGGATTAGGAGCTGTTTTCACCAAGCCGCCACCACTGATATTAATGTGGGCACCCCGGTTTTGCTGATTGGGGAAAAATACACCAACTTTCTTGAATATCCCCTGCTTGGCAGGGTCATCGGATTTAATATAGCGAGGTAGATAATAGGTATTTGCGATCGCAATATCCGCAATCCCAGCAGCAACCGCTTCAATTTGGGCTCGATCATTACCCTGAGGCTTGCGAGCAAAGTTACCCACAAAGCTCTCGACCCATGATTTTACTGCTGGTACACCCAGGCTGGCAATCAGTGACGCCACCAGAGACTGATTATAGACGTTGCTCGATGAGCGGATAGCAATGCGACCTTGCCATTTGGGATCAGCCAGATTTTCGTAAGTTGACAGATCCGCAGGGTTAACTCTGTCTTTGTTATACATAATCACCCGCGCTCGCTTAGTGAAGCCAAACCAGTGATTGTCAGGGTGTCGCAGGTTAGCGGGAATCTTGGCGTTGAGTTCCGATGAATTAACCGGGGCAAAAATACCAGCCTGATCAGCTTTCCACAGACGACCAGCGTCAACAGTGATTAAGACATCAGCTGGGCTATTGGCTCCCTCACTTTTAATCCGTTCTATTAATGGATTTGCTTTCCCCTCAATCAGATTCACTTCAATACCAGTGATGCTGGTGAAGTTGTCGTATAAGTCATCATCCGTCTTGTAGTGACGAGAGGAGTAGACATTAACTACCCCATTCTGGGCGACTGCTCTACGAGGTTTACCCAGTTCACCCAAGGTGTAAGCCGCCATGGCTGTACCACCTGCTAGTAAGATATTTCTTCTGTTAATGTTCATCAGCAACTACTACTTCCTCTCCTTAGGCTTGTCGCTAAATTTATGCAGTAGGTATGGTAATCCAGCACCTGAGTTACCCACTACAGCTATCGAAATAAATTATCGATTAGTTTGGTAATTTTGTAAACTACCTCAGGCGGTCGGATCGCAGATACATCCTTTGAATTACTTAGTTTTACTATATACTTGACCTTATGGTAGATGTAATGGTCAGTGTTTAGAAGAGGAACTTTACTCAGTATACTATTATTTTTTTAAAAGCTTATCAGAAATTTATCCAAAAATTTGCCAGAGGAATAGAGCTGAAAGTTATAGGGCTGCACCCAGGATGGAACTTCTGCCCTTAGGAAACAAGGACTGGAAAAGCTTGTCATATATAGGGTTTAGGCATTCTTCGTGCCTTGAATTTGGCAAACCCCTTACCAGCATTAGTACAATTGATAAGATTTAGCAGCTATTGACTACTGAGTGAGTCGGGAGTTGGAAAGCGCACCGAGGGAGTCGGGAAGAGAGTTGACAATTAGTCCTTAAATCATCCACAATCTTCGACAAACCTACACAGGATTGTCGAAGATGCATTATCGT
>NZ_CEYLVT010000321.1:0-6713 GCF_982860115.1 Moorena sp. | reverse complement strand
GTAGGGAGTAGGGAGTAGGGAGTAGGGAGTAGGGAGTAGGGAGTAGGGAGTAGAGCTAAATTCATAACTGCTATACAGCATTTTTCATATATATGAGGTACAATTTTTTTTCCCCTGTTCCCTGTTCCCTGCTCCCCTTAACCCAGAACTTTGTACCTCACTGAATTGAAAACTGCGATATATAGTATAGTAATATTTACCTAAGGATATTGGTACTCTAGTTTAGTCATTAGTGATTGCTAAGGACTAAGGACTAATCACCAATGACCAAGCACCCGGAATGATAAGTATTCATCGGGATATAATCATATCACAAGTTGCCCACTGTAATTGTTTATCTAATTTTTTTTATGCAGGTAGCACTCCAAAAAATTTCTAATTCTGAAATCTTTCAGAATACAGTTTTGAGCGTAATAATCTTAGCTAGCATTATAGTAGGTCTGGAAACCTATCCATCATTTACAGAAAAGTACGGCACTATTGTCAATTTTATAGAACATCTAATATTAGGTTTTTTTATTGCTGAAATTTTTATTAAGATAGGTGCTGAAGGTAGTCATCCATGGCGCTATTTTAAAAATGGTTGGAATCTATTTGATTTATTCATTGTTGTGGCTTTACTATTGCCCATTGATAATCAATATTTTATAGTGCTACGTATGCTTAGGCTGCTGAGAGTATTTAGGCTAATCTCTGCTTTGCCTCGCTTACAAATACTTGTCCGAGCTCTACTCAAGAGTCTACCATCCATGGGCTATGTCTTTTTGCTTCTCTGTATTTTGTTCTATATTTATGGGGTAGCCGGAACCTTTTTATTTGCTGACAACGATCCGATTCACTTTTCTTCGTTACCCAAATCTATCTTGTCTCTATTTCAAGTAGTAACCCTAGAAGGTTGGACAGATTTGATGTACATCCAGATGTATGGCTGCGAAGGCTACGGCTACGATGGTATAGAAGAACTTTGCACAAATCCCTCAGCTTCACCCCTGATTGGTGTCCTTTTTTTTGTAAGCTTTGTGATGTTGGGGGCGATGATTACTATCAATCTGTTTGTTGGGATTATCACCAGCAATATCACTGATAGTGTCAATGAATTCAAGCAGGATCAGGAGAAACAGTTTGATAAGGTGCTGAAGGAGCAGCATGAACTTAGCAAAGTTTCCAGACTTGAAGGTCAGTTATTAGCAATTCAAGAACAGTTGAAAGACCTCAATATTTCCATAGAGCGTATCCGAACAGATATTTCTGATTATTGAGCGATTATTGATCACGTTTAATCGATTTCAGTAGTTTTGATGTGATTTGCAAACACTATCATTGATTTCTTAGTTGCTCTTGAATTGAAGCTGATATCACCTACTTTTTAACATACTTATCGAGCTCGAAAAACTCAATCAATTCCTCAAAGTTGGTGTCATTAGCGGTAGGAGTTGATAATTCAATGTCTTGAATTATGGCTGGATTCAAATACTTAAAAACATCATGGGTTAAAACCGAAATAGCTTCGGCGGTCAACCCTTTAAGTTCACGAGCCAATCTAGCCATTCGTCCCTTAGCAAAATTGACTTGAAAGCGAGTCCTTTTCAGGAGCCGTTGTCTAAGATTTTCATACAGCGTTTGTTTATCGATAACTTCATAATATGGAAGATCGTGATTCAAAATTATTGGGATAATATCAGGATTTTCTTCTAGAAATAGCAGACTGCCTTCCTCGTTAAATGCTTCAATCCCTTCCATTCCCAAAGTGCCTAAATCAGCCAAAGCAATAATCCGAGCTACTAGAGATAAGTTTTGATCAGAATAGTAGAGGTCAGGTTGGTAAATTGTATTGTCTAAACTATCATACCAACAAATGGTAGCGTTAATTGCTTCTGTAATGATTTGTAAATCTGAATCGGTAAACAAGGCCGGATGGTTAGGAGTTTGCTTACTTATCCATTCATTCTGATTTTTGATGTAATCGAAAAGCTTAGTAATGGTAGCGGCTTCGCTCACACCACTTTCTCGCCGCCTAGAGGTATAGGATTGGATTTGAGGGAGAAACTCTTGCACCATATCGTGAGCAATGGCGCACAGATCGATTAACTGTTTCATTCTGCTCAGATAGTCTGGTGCTGTATCATTGTCCAGACAGGCTTCCCAATAGGGTCTGATGGCTTGGAAAATCCGATCAGCCCTACGCTGCACTCCCTTAACATGGTCACAAGTATGATAGTAAAGCTGTTTTCGCTCCGTTTCTTTTTGCATTTCCAACAGAGCAAAGGTTTTCACCCTAGTGACGGCTTCCACAAAGGACCTAGGAAGCTGAGCTGAATCATCAATTGAGGGGTGTGGTAGATACTGATTATCCTGATTTAGTTTATTCATGAGAGTTGTTTTGATGACTAATAACTGAATCGGTTTTAAATCCCAAAAATTGATTGAATACGTTTGCGAATCTCGGCGAAAGGAGTTTCGTCTTCCTCTGTAGCACTGAAGGTTATTCCTAAGCGTTCCAATGTCTCTTGACGTTTGGATAATTCTTCAGAAATTCGGTCAGCTAATTCTTCGTGCTTAGCCAATAGACTTTGTAAATTGTCTCGATCCACCACAAACAGCATCGTCTCTTCTAGGGTACGAAGAGTAGCAGTACGGGGAGTACCCATCAGCAGAGACATCTCCCCGATAAACTCCCCAGACTTACGGGTAGCGACTCGTTTTCCAATCGATTCTACAAACACTTCCACTGTTCCAGATAGGATAATATAAAATGAGTCCCCTGGATCGTTTTCCCGACAGATGGTTTCGTAAGCTGGGAGAGTTTTCCGATAACCCTCCTCAATGATATGTCGCAGTTCGATATCGCTACAGTTTTCAAAATAACTTACTTGCCGCAATAAATCCGCCAGCATCCAGGGTTTAGGGGATTCAGACTTGGGTTTGGGTTTACCTGTAGTTGATTGCTTGTGGAATGATTTGGATCCATTAGTCACCCCGGGGGTTTGTAATTGCCGAAACAGAGAGACTAAGGCTTCTGGATTGTGAATACGCAAGTTTCGCTCAGGGTGGCCGGGTTCGATGTGGCGCGATCGCAATTCAGTATCAATCAGATAATACAAAGCGCTTTTAATTGCTTGGATTTCTGCTGGTTGATCGATCCAAACTAAAAGCTCAAAATCCATCCCTTCCTCTCCATAGCCCTTGAACCAAACCTGGGGAGAGGGAGAGGATAACACTCGAGGTTCTTGGCGGGCAGCCGCTAACAGCAGCTCTGTGATCACAAGGGGATCCAATTCATCGGGAAAATTGATGGGAACTTGGAGACGACTTGTAGGGTTTTCGTAGCTCCAGTTAATGACATTGTTTTGGACAAAACTGTTATTGGGAATAATAACACAAACGTTGTGAATGGTTCGTATTACGGTAGAGCGAATCGATATTTTTTCCACAGTTCCTGACAGATTATCGATTTCTATATAGTCTCCCACTTTAATCGGTTGATCAAGCAGGATAGTCAGACCACTGATAAAATTGCTAGCTAGATCTTGTAGTCCAATTCCAAATCCAATACCGAGAGCACCAGCAAAGATTGCTAAAGAACTTAGGTTAATCCCCGACGTTTGTAGAGCGATTAAAAACCCTAAGATACTTAGAATGTAACCGATAATAGAAGCGAGGGCTTCGCGAGTACCCCGATCCATCCTGAAACGGCTCAGTAACCAATGTTTAATCAGAGCTTTGATGGTACGGGATATCAGAATAGCGATGATACATAAAAACAGGAATTTGCCTAAGAAGCTCAGAGAAAAGGCTTGGTCACCAAATTCAAATAGCTTGGCGGTAAACACCCTAGAGATGGCATTCCCGAGTTTTTGTATCTGTGTAATAATCCAAGTCATCAGAAGTGTTGAACAGGGAACAGGGCAAGAGTCTGGGGACAGGAGGGAGTGTGGGGAGAGGGAAAAAGTAGTTTTCGATAATTTGGGTTCTTTAACACCATTTTTTCTCAGTTTTATCCTACTTCATGCTCTGTTGACAATAAGCATAGACAGACATCAGCCATCTCAGCCATGGAAAGCGCGAGTGGGCAGGGGCTGCGTAGGTCACCTGCCTCCGCACCTTTAAAGCCCTGTGGAAACCCCCTGTTTCCTTGCTGCATCGCTTTTATAAACGTTTATTCATGAATTCAACACTTCTGGTAATTGGTAATTGGGGCTCTACCGAACTTGCTATGTAAACCTGTTATATAATAATTATTCTAATTACAATTAGACGTGAATTTAATTTTTTGATATAATAATATTTTATAAATCACCAGCCCAATAATTACCAGCCCAATTATAGTTAATGGGGAATAAGCACGTTTTTAGGCATACTAGGTTCGTTATAGCCGTAACTTGTTATGGGTAATTAGTAATTGCTCCAACTATAGCACTTATCATACTTATGAGGTATCTGCAAGTTTTTTCCCCCTAGTCCCTAGTCCCTACTCCCTGCTCCCTACTCCCTGCTCCCTTTTCTCTTTTTCGTAAAACCTAGGACAAAAGTACTTCACGCAATTGAGAAATGCTATAGTTGTGATTCAGAAACGTTCGTATCGGAATATAGCCAGCCTCTTTAATCAGCTTTTGCCATCATCTGTTAATAGCAACAAGGCATAAGCTTCCCCTGCTCGCTCATCCCCTTGACCATCTTGTTTGATTATTACAAAGAGCCGACGGGTTATCGGATATGTCTTGGTTTTAAATGCATCACTATTCAGTTGATTGCGTCCTTGTTTAGGACAATTTACTGTTGGGATAAGTGGTGGTTGATAGGGCGGAATAAAAGAATCAGTTTTGGAGAGACTCAGAGGTAGAGGTTTGATAGTACACTGAGTAACAATCTCAGCAGCAGAAGCATAGAATGTGGCGTAGGGTGGGCAAATTCTGAATGTTTGGCAATTTCATCACCAATCATGTCCATTTGCCCACCCTACTTTATCAGCTCCTTTACTTCAGCCTTCTGCCTTGCTTTCGGCGCTTAGTATAAGTATTCAACCGGACATGATATCGTGTCCGGTTGCCCACCCGACAATATCAGCGTACGCACTGACGGCTGACCGCTGACCGCTAAATGCTTACTTTGTGCCATAGCCTGAGTATTGGCGCATAGTAGGTGGCTGAAACCCAATAACAATATCATTTTTGGGAACGTTCATATTAACCAGATCTTGACCAATATCCCATTCAGTATTGTTATTCTGAATCCAGATTTTGCCATTTTTAATCTCTAAATGAACTGAACAGCCATAAACTCTTTCTTTCTTGTCCCAGCCGATGGCCATTACTTGATAATGGTCGTTTTCCGTATCAAAAATGCTATGAATTTCAATGTCACCATGAGAGGGTTTGTAACTGGCATATTGACTCAGTAGTTGCTTGATTATGCTGCGATAATTTTGAAGCTTTTCTAGCTTTTCCATGATACAATTACCTCATTATCAATGTCATAACTTAATAGTTTAATTTGGTAATCATGAATAACCATTTGAGGAAATTCCTTCTGAAAAAACCTTTGGTAGGTGGTATCTGGAACCGCCAAAAATAATTGTCGTTCTGGCTCTTTTACCTTTAAGGCTACTCGATAGTTAATGAATTGACCAATGGCAAGGTGGAAGTCTGTAATAGAGGAGGGATTAATAAAACTTTTGATTTCCACTGCAATCCGCTGACCATTTCTTTCTGCCGCTATTAGTTTTTCGGCACCCAGATCAATAAAAAATTCAACTCCGCCGACTTTCAAAAAAAACGGATCATCGGTAATTTGCCAACCATCTTTAATTAAGGCATTTTTGACAACATCATGAAATAAGTCTTTTGCCATTACTCTTGCTCCCTTGGATCACAAGACCTGTGGTATAAAAAGTGTTGGCGGAGGATAACGTAGAAGTGTGAATGGCGGTAGGGGTAGGGTGGGCAAATTCTGTAGGTTTGGCAATTTCATCTTTGTGTCATGTCCATTTGCCCACCAAACAAGATCCGCGATCGCTGTTCCCTGGCGTAGGGTGGGCAAATCATCAACCATTAACCAATTGATCATCAATCATGTCCATTTGCCCACCCTACTTTATCTGATAATTCTTCACGAAGAATACGGCGTAGATCCCCTTGGGTGAGAGGTTGCTCATTTGGCAGTAGGAGATGTTTTTTTAAAGCTTCATTTATTAGAGTCTGATAACCAATTCCAGCCGTTTCGGCCTGTTCTCGAAATAGGGCTAGAATTTCATCATCGAGATAAATAGTAATGCGTGTTTTTCCTTTAGAAGGAATTACAGCTCCTCGTTTTCCTTTAGAAAAATCATATTCCTTTCTCATAAGCTTTTGTCTCCTGTTTTGTGGCGCGACGAGCAGAAATTAGTCGAATCACCTCACCGCGCATGGTATATACAACGACCAATGGTAATCCAGAGTTTCCTATTCCCGCGCTCGATGAAACGTTCTTCAGTAATCGAATCTGGATCAATGTCATGAATGGCAAGGGGATCGAAAAACACCATTTCAGCTTCCGCAAAGGAAACACCATGATGCATGCCAATTGGTTTTTGCAATTCTTGGATCATATTCAAAGGTCATACATATATTATATGTATAACAGAAAGTCTAGTCAAGATTCATGGTGTGGCGTGGCAAGCCTTAGAGCTAATTTGTAAAGTAAATCTTAAGAAGCCTGAAAACCTTGCTATGATTGTC
>NZ_CEYLVT010000320.1:0-6736 GCF_982860115.1 Moorena sp. | reverse complement strand
TAGGGAGTAGGGAGTAGGGAGTAGGGAGTAGGGAGTAGGGAGTAGGCAATAGGCATGCTAGCAATAGGCAATAGGCATGCTAGCAATGCTTACTTCGTTCCTTCAGACTTCAGACTTCAGACTTCAGACTTCTGACTTCGTTCCTTCAGACTTCTGACTTCAGACTTCTGACATCTAATGTTACCTAGTCTGGAGGAACAGGGAAATCTATAAAGTGAGTCCGGTTTAATTGGTCGCATTGGCTCTATACCCTCACCTAGGTATGTCACCCATGAACACAACTCCTCCCAACATTAAAGGCTATTCCATCACTGACCTGGTCTACCATGGGTCGAGAACCGTAGTTTATCGTGGCACTAGGAACTCAGACGAAACACCAGTAGTACTCAAACTGCTCAATAATCCCTATCCCAGCTTCCAGGAACTTGTCCAGTTCCGTAATCAGTACACCATTGCCAAAAATCTTGACCATCCCGGCATTATCCAAATCTATAGCTTGGAGTCCTACCAAAATACCTTGGTATTGGTGATGGAAGACTTTGGTGGCATCTCCCTGGAAGACTATACCACTGATAGCTTGGATCAAGAACCGAGTATGCTCACTGAGCAGTCAGTTCAGGAATTTCTCCACATTGCAATTCAAATCGCTTCGATCCTGGACGAACTCTATCGCCACCGAGTCATCCACAAAGACATCAAGCCTAGGAATATCCTGATTAATCCCAGCACCAGTCACGTCAAACTGATTGACTTCAGTATTGCCTCCCTACTGCCGAAAGAAAACCAAATCCTGACTAGTCCTAACTGCCTCGAAGGTACCCTGGCTTACCTGTCTCCGGAACAAACTGGACGGATGAATCGGGGCATTGACTACCGCAGTGACTTTTATTCAACTGGGGTAACCTTCTACAAGCTGCTCACCACAGAGTTACCCTTTAGCACTACTGACCCGATGGAGTTGGTTCACTGTCATATTGCTAAACAACCATTACCTCCACACCAGCGTAACCGAGCTATTCCCCCACTCCTGTCCGACATTATCAGTAAACTGATGGCTAAAAATGCTGAAGACCGTTATCAAAGTGCTTTGGGACTCAAGTATGACCTAGAACAGTGTTCCTATCACTGGCACAGATTGGGCGCGTACGCTGAGATGAAGTTGGGTAGTCGAGATATTTGCGATCGCTTCGTAATTCCCGAAAAACTCTACGGGCGTCAAGCCGAAGTAAAGACCTTACTCGGAGCCTTTGAGCGAGTTACTCAAGGAACCACAGAAATGATTCTGGTCGCTGGCTTTTCCGGGATTGGTAAAACCGCTGTAGTCAATGAAGTCCAAAAACCGATTGTGCGGCAGCGGGGTTATTTCATCCAAGGTAAGTTTGACCAGTTCCAGCGTAATATTCCCTTTAGTGCCATAGTCCAAGCACTGCGGGACTTGATGGAACAATTACTCACCGAAACTGATGCCCAACTGCAGCAGTGGAAAGCACAAATTCTGTCTGCTGTGGGTGAGAATGGTCAAGTGATGGTGGATGTGATTCCAGAATTAGAAAGAATTATCGGCAAACAGCCTCCTGCTGACGAACTGTCTGGTACGGCGGCTCAAAATCGGTTTAATTTGCTCTTTAGTAAATTTATCCAAGTTTTCACCACCAAGGAACATCCCCTGGTGATTTTCCTCGATGACTTGCAGTGGGCAGATTCGGCTTCGTTGAAGTTGTTGCAATTGTTGATGGCAGAAACTAATAGCTCCTATCTGCTGCTAATTGGTGCTTATCGAGATAATGAAGTAAATCCTACTCATCCGTTGATGCTAACGTTGTCCGAGATGGCGAAAGTGGGCGTTTCACTCAATACCATTACCCTTGAACCCCTGAGTAAATCTGACTTAAACCATCTGATTGCGGATACCCTGACTTGTGGGATAGAACTGGCGGAACCCCTCACCGAATTAGTCGCTCAAAAAACTAAAGGAAATCCGTTTTTTGCGACCCAATTCCTGAAATCTCTCCATCACGACCGATTAATCAGCTTTAATTTTGAGCAAGGGTATTGGCAATGTGATATTGCTCAAATTAGAGGCTTGGCTCTGACCGATGATGTAGTAGAGTTTATGGCACTGCAGTTACAGAAGTTGCCAAACGAAACTCAGGATGTCTTAAAACTAGCAGCTTGTATTGGTCACCAATTTGATTTGGATACCCTGGCAATAATCCACGATAAATCCCCAATCGAGACAGCGACTTCTTTATGGAAATCTCTGCAAGAAGGGTTGGTGTTACCTACCACTGAAATTTACAAATTCTTCACCGTTAATAGTAATTCACCATCGAGCACTGAAGAAAAATTATCCCAATCAGCAATAACGATATGCCCTACGGGCACGCTACGCGAACACCAATCCCCAAGTTACAAGTTTTTACATGACCGAGTCCAGCAAGCGGCGTATTTTCTGATTCCGGAAGACCAGAAACAGTTAACCCACCTGACCATTGGGCAACTGCTGTTGAAAAATATCCCGACAGCAGAACGAGAAGAAAAGATTTTTGATATTGTCAATCAGTTGAATTATGGTTTGGAGTTAATTACAGATCTTCCACAGCGAGATGAATTAGCTCAATTAAATCGTATTGCTGGAGAAAAAGCCAAGGCGGCCACGGCCTATGGGGCGGCTTTTAACTATTTAACCGTAGGTCTGGAATTGCTAGGGGAAAATAGCTGGCAACGTCAGTATGACCTAACCCTAGCCCTATATCAAGCTGCCGCCGAGGCCGCATACCTCAATACCGACTTTGAGCAGATGGAGCAACTGGTAATGGTAGTTTTGGCACAAGGGAAAACACTACTGGACAAAATCAAAGCCTATGAAGTCTCGATTGACGCCTATAAAGCCCAAAACCAGGGTGAGCAAGCCATTACCACCGGGCTGCAAGTGCTGAACCTATTGGGCATAGAACTCCCCCAACAGCCCAGTCCAGAGGATATTGAGCTGGCACTAAACCAAACACAGTCAGCTTTAGAGGGTAAAGAGATTGAGGAGTTAATGGATTTGCCGGTGATGAGGGATCCCGAAAAACTAGGGGCGATGAGTATCCTCTCGCGACTCGGAAAAATTGCTTATCTGACCATACCTGTACTGTTTCCGTTAATGGTTTTGAAACAGGTCAATCTCTCCCTGCAAAATGGCAATTGTCCTGTGTCTGTTGTGTGCTATACACATTACGGCATCCTGCTCTGGCACTTCTGTGGAGATATCGATGGCAACTATCGCTTCGGTCAACTGGCTCTGGGGTTATTAGGACGGTTCAATGAAAAACAGCTTAAATGTACAGTACTGTTTGTGGTCAATATCACCATAAAGCCCTGGAAAGTGCATCTGAAAGAAACATTAACCCCTTTGATAGAAGCTTACTCTTTAGGGCTAGAAACTGGAGATTTTGACGACTCTGCCTTTTGTGCGTATATGTATTTAGAACATTCTTTTTGGCTCGGCAAGCAGCTAGCTGAGCTTGACCAGAGCTGTGCGAAATATCATCAAGGGATTGATCAACTCAAGCAAGATATCCCACATCAGCTTAGTGCCATCACCTGGCAAGGGGTCTTAAACTTACTAGGACAAGCTGAAAATTCTTGCTGTTTAAGGGGTGAAGTCTACGACGAACTCCTCATGCTCGCACTCCACAAGAAGTTCAATAACGTCAGGGCACTTTACACCCTATACCTAAATAAATTATTTCTGTGTTATCTATTTCAGGATTATCCGCAAGCTTGGCAACAAGCCACCATTACCGAAAATTATTTAGATGGAGTAGCAGGCCTTTTCGTTTTTGCGCTTTTCTATTGGTACGATTCTCTGACTCGCTTAGCTCTCTATCCTGAACAAAATCACACTCAACAACAACAAAGTTTAGATAAAATCGCCCACAATCAAGACAAGATTAAAACATGGGCAGACCATGCCCCGATGAATTATTTGCACAAATTTTATTTAGTAGAAGCCGAGCGCTATCGTGTTTTGGGTCAAAAGCTGGAAGCTATAGAGTATTATGAGCGCGCCATTGCTGGAGCAAAGGAAAATGAATACATCCAAGAAGAAGCCCTGGCTAATGAATTGGCGGCTAAATTCTATTTAGAGTGGGGTAAAGAAACCATTGCCCAAGCCTACCTCACTCGTGCCTACTATGGCTATAGTCACTGGGGCGCAAAAGCTAAGGTGGAGGATTTGGAAATTCGCTATCCTCAATTTCTCAGTTCCATTCTTACCCAGAAAACTATCAATATCAGCACAGCAGAGACGATCACCAACCTCACCACTCAAGGGGTTAATAGCAGCACTACAAACGCTTCCACTGCTTTGGATTTGGCTACGGTTATCAAAGCATCCCAGGCTCTATCTGGGGAAATCCAACTTGATAAGTTGCTCTCGACTTTGATGCAAGTGGTGATGGAGAATGCAGGAGCTGACAAATGTGCTCTGATTTTGGTCAAAGGTGAGAGCTTAGTACTCCAGGCTATAGAAACCGCTAATCAAGTTACTTTAGTGGAATCTATGCCAGTGGAAGAAAGTCAAGATATTCCCCAAAGTGCGATCAATTATGTCAAGCGGAAATTGGAAACCTTAGTTATCAATGATATTACGGTTGAGACTATATTAGCTGCTGACCCCTATTTTATTCGTCAGCAACCCCGGAGTCTGATGTGTACTCCCATCATTAATCAAGGTCAACTAATTGGCTTACTTTATCTAGAAAATAATCTCACCACTGGAGCCTTTACACCAGACCGATTAGAAATATTAAATCTGCTCACCTCCCAAGCTGCTATTTCTATCGAAAATGCTCAACTTTACAGCAATTTAGAAGAGAAAGTTGCCGAACGCACTGCTGAATTAGCACAAGCTAAACAAGCGGCTGATGGGGCTAACCAAGCTAAAAGCGAATTCCTCTCCAATATGAGCCATGAATTGCGTACTCCTCTCAATGGTATCCTCGGCTATGCTCAAATCCTGAAGCGGGACCGGAAGCTAGGCACTAGGCAAATCGATGGTTTAAGGATTATTGAACAAAGCGGTAACCATTTGTTGACTCTAATCAACGATATTTTAGACTTATCTAAAATTGAAGCTCGCAAAATGGAACTTTACCCCACTGACTTACATTTTCAAAGTTTTATAGAAAGTGTGGTGGGGATTATTCGCATGGGAGCCTTAGAAAAAGATATCTTGTTTCAATATAACCATCAGGATAACTTACCTCATGGCATTAAAGCTGACGATAAACGACTTCGGCAGGTACTGCTGAATTTATTAGGTAATGCTGTTAAATTTACTGACAGTGGTAAAGTAACATTAAAGGTTAAGGTGATTAGTCTCGACCAACCAGACAAGACAACACTTCGTTTTCAAGTTATTGATACCGGTGTTGGTATGACCGAAGAACAGTTACAGAAAATTTTCCAACCCTTTGAACAAGTGGGAGATACCCAAAGGCGTGCTGCTGGCACTGGTTTAGGTTTAGCAATCACTAAGCAGTTGGTAGAGCTAATGGGAGCAAAACTACAAGTCACAAGCGAATTTGGCTACGGCTCTACCTTCTGGTTTGATGTTACCTTCCCACTGGTAGAAACATACCAACCACAGAAGCAACAGAGCCTCGGGCAAATTGTTGGTTATATTGGCTCTCGGCGCAAGGTATTAATAGCGGAAGACAAAGCAGCAAATCGGGCTGTGTTGCAGAACATGCTGGAGCCATTGGGCTTTGAAATAGTGATGGCAGAAAATGGCCAGCAGGAAATCGAACTGGCTCAACAGCTGCAACCTGACTTGATATTGACCGACTTAGTCATGCCGGTCAAAACTGGCTTTGAAGCGATCGCAGAACTGAGAAACCTACCTCAAATGCAGGATATCCCAATTATTGTGGTGTCCGCTAGCGTGTTAGACACAGACAAAGAGAAAAGTAAGCTTGTTGGCTGTCAAGGCTTTTTGTCCAAACCTGTGGATGAACAACAGTTGCTGAAATTGTTGGGAGAGTATTTGCAACTGGAGTGGATTTATGAAGAAGTATCGCCACAGACGACCATAGCAACAGCTAGAATTGAGCAACCATTAGTGATTCCGCCACCAGCAGAAATGGAAGTGCTCTACGAATTAGCCATGCTCGGCAGTATGAGAAAGATTCGCCAACGAGCCACCTATCTCCAAGAACTGGATACAAAGTATATCCCCTTTGCTAAAAAACTCAAAAATTTAGCCGAAGGATTCCAGGAGGAAAAGATTTTAGATTTAGTGGAAAAGTATCTAGAGATGTCAAACAGTTAATCGATTAATGGGAGTAGGCAATAGGCAATAGGGAGTAGGGAGTAGGGAGTAGGGAGTAGGGAGTAGGTAAGTCAGAAGAGGGATCCCCCCTCCTTAATAAGGGGGGAACGGAAGTGGAAAAAAATTCTGTTTACTTCATAGCTATAAAAAACGCTATATCTTGTTGTTGTCAAACCCAATTAAATTGAGTTAAACTGTAGAAATAATAGTTAAAATTAATAAGAATTAGTATAGCCTTTAGCAATATATTATCAAACCAAATTTTGATTGATAAAAAAATAATCTGATAGATTTGCTACTGTTCCCTGTTCCCGATTATAGATTCTAAATTATAAATTATAAATTCCCTTAAGCCAACTATCTATGATTACTATTAACGGCTATCAAGTTAACACTAAACTTTACGAAAGTTCTAAT
>NZ_CEYLVT010000319.1:2987-6760 GCF_982860115.1 Moorena sp. | reverse complement strand
CTCCCTGCTCCCTGCTCCCTGCTCCCTGCTCCCTGCTCCCTGCTCCCTAAAACAATGATGCACAATAGCTGCCTATTTCACTACCCTGATAAGTGGCAGTAATTTAGTGAGATAGTAGTATAAAACTATTACCAATAAATACTAATTTATATAGTGATTTTTCTAGTCAAAGATAGCATACCTAGTATTTATATAATATCAGCCAAGTCATTGAGATTACTAAGCCAAATGTATTATTAGTGATTAATTATTGGTGACTAGTTATTGGTTAATTACTCTGGTCAATCTTTGATTTTAACCAAACTAAGGTCAATATCTTTGACCTTAGTACAGCCACTTAAGCCCATCGCTATATCCAATTCATCTCGTAACAATTGCAAGACATGGCGTACTCCAGCAACTCCTGCTACAGCTAATCCCCATAACACCGGACGACCTACCAACACCGCTGATGCACCCAAGGCTAGAGCTTTGAGCACATCAGCCAGTCAGTATAGGTAGCTCACGTACTGGATTGGTAGAGATTGGATTCTCTGTTTGTAGACAGCACTGTCTAAGCCATCACCATCATTGGGATTCCAACCTTTTTTGTTGATTATTTCCTGGATAGTATCAAGGCGTTTTACTGTTTCTGGGTGGGTTCTTAGCATTGCCGGTGTATTGCCTGTGGTTACTTTTTGGGTTAATTTTTGGAGAAATCCAGTCATGCCTGAGGGAGCGTAGCCAGCACCGTGCAACATTTCTAATCCCTTGCGATCCGCTTCATATTCCTGCTGCCTTCCTCGGGGAAGAGAGAAGGCGATATCCTCAAGAAGATTTATAATGGTTTTGTACTCGACTTCACTATTTACCTCAAGGTTTTTGTCTTTGATAATCTGGCGCAGCTTCTGGATACTGTGTTTGCTAGTAATGTGAGCAATTTCGTGAGCTATCACTGCAGCTAACTCAGCTTCATTTTCTACCCCTTTCAGCAAGCCAGTATGAACATAAACAAAGCCACCCAACAAGGCAAAGGCATTTATATCGTTGTTCCTGACTACTTGAAAGGTATAGGGAAAATTGGGGCGCTCGCTATAGGGAATTAATCTCTTACCAATGTCTTGGACGTATTCAGTGATTTCGCGTCCGCTGTAAATCTCCAGCCCTTGATCAACTTCTTGTTGATTCAAACACTTACCCAGCTCTACTTCTTGTTGATCAGACATGGTGATTAACTGAATTATCTTAATTCCTGCATCACCATCCAACCCACAGGAGTCAAATGCTGATGAGGTATGGGGTAACCCTACCCCTAGACCCAGTGCCACAACTACCAGAATCAGCAGGTAAAACCATCGACGATGGGAAGCATGCTTAATCCAAAAGAATGGGTTTAACATAGTCGTCTATTTGAATAATCAAAAATAGGCTTGTAAGTATTCAGCAGTCAGTTTTCAGCAGTCAGTTTTCAGCAGTCAGTTTTCAGCAGTCAGCTTTCAGCAGTCAGCGATTTAGTTAGCACATTTATCATAAGCAGCTTGTCGTATACCTTGGTAATAAATCGAGTCAACACCCAAGGATTTTTACAAAATTATCTCCCACCTTAAGTCAGTAATCAATTTATCAATTATTGTCTTCCATTCTATATCCTGATCTGGTAAAATTATTCCGTAAAAATCACAACTTAACGGTCGGTCAGGAATTAAGGTAAAATCCTGGAATGTAAGCCCTTGTCTTAAGGCTTCTGCCATTAATAGCATGCCATCACTGGCAAAAGCATCAATATCCCGTTCGACAACATCTTTCAGAGCCAATTCTCGACCGTTAGAGCTTATGTAACGAGTGTCTACTATTTCAGCTAATGGGTAGGTACTGGAGATTAAGGGATGTGTATTTGAACCAGGAAGGACACCAATTTTTTTACCAGCTAGGGAAGTTTCAGGATTGAATATACCCTTCATTTCGGGTCTGATTAGAAAATGTGTCCCGGAAAAATAAAAAGCAGTGGAGTAAGTAACTCCTGATAGTGGTGGAGCAGTTTTGATCGTATTGGGTCCACAATCTAGATGTGCCTTGCCATTGGCTACCATCCCATAACGATTGTTAGGGGAGTCTTCGTCTAGAACAGATGGAATTGGTTCTAACCGAACAGGTCTCTTGAGTACTTCACCGAGATGGTTGGCTAGAACATACATTTTAGTCACGCAGTAGCCTTGCAATTGGTCTTCCTCTAGAAAACCAAAAGGAGGGGCATCTCTTCTAATTCCTACTTTCAAAACACCAGTGCGCTTAATTTCAGACAAGACTGTTTCAGCTAAACTGACTGAGGTAAACGTTAAGGATAAGATAATACTAAGGGTGATAGTGGCTAGTTTATTACTCATTTCTCGGATTTCAGACTAACTAATAATTGCTTGATAAATCGCTCAAAGCTTATTTAACCCTGACCCTAACCTTGATAAGTGCTAGGAGTTTAGGGGAATAGTATCAAAGTATTACCAATAACTAATAATTTTTGCCATACAAATTAACATACGCAGTCTTGCTATAACTTACGCCAATTCATTGATATTGCTAAGCTATTTGGCTTAGTTTTTAGGTATTATAAGTTATTATTAATTTATTGATTATTTTGTCAATCTTTAATTTTCACCAAACTATGGTCAATATCCTTGACCTTAGTACAGCCACTTAAAGCCATCGCTATATCCAATTCATCCCGTAACAATTGCAAGACATGGCGTACTCCAGCAACTCCTGCTACAGCTAATCCCCATAACACCGGACGACCTACCAACACCGCTGATGCACCCAAGGCTAGGGCTTTGAGCACATCAGTACCTCGACGGATACCCCCATCGATTAATACCGGTAAATGATTTCCCACAGCTGCGACCACTTCGGGTAAGGCATCGATGGATGCGATCGCACTATCCAATTGCCGACCCCCATGATTCGATACAATGATTCCTTTTGCTCCATGGTCCAATGCCTTGAGAGCATCATCTCCTCGCAAAATGCCTTTGACTAACACCGGTAGAGTAGTGATCGATTGTAACCATTCCAGATCCTGCCAGGTCAGTGTTGGATCAATTTGCTGGGCAAAATAGCTCAATAAACCGGATTCTCCTGCAGTTTTGGGAATTTCCAGACCGGTCATAGTCGCTAAATTAGCCAATTCCATCCCTACCGGTAGAGTAAATTGATTGCGTCGATCCCTTTCCCGACACCCCAACACTGGTGCATCTACGGTCAGACAAAGGGCACTAAAACCAGCTGCCTCCGCCCGTTCCACCAGTCTACGGGTGAGAGTGCGATCGCGATGGACATACAGCTGAAACCATGAGGGATTTTGGATATGGGATGTTGCCTCCTGCTTTTGTTGGCTCTGTTTCCCGGCAAGGGCTACAGCTTCTAAGGGTTTGGTGGACATCGTACTCAACACCATGATTGCCCCTACCTCAGCTGCCGCCCTTGCTGTTGCCAATTCACCCTCTGGATTGGCCAGACACTGGAATGCCATGGGAGCAACCAGAATCGGTATGGGGAAAAACTGATCTAGGATTTGTGTACTTAAATCTCGTTGACTCACATCCACCAACATCCGAGGACGAAGTTTTATCTTTTCAAACCCTGCACGATTGTCTCGCAGTGTTACTTCATCCCAAGCACCACTGGCGTAATAATCCAGTACCATGGGAGATAGATACTGCGGCGCTAGGGATTCGTAGTCGAATAGATTAATCGGTTGATTCAAGGTTTTTTGTGGAAGGTTGTTCGCGTAGCGTGGCCTT
>NZ_CEYLVT010000319.1:0-2887 GCF_982860115.1 Moorena sp. | reverse complement strand
TTGGCCAAGGTTGGAGGTTGGTTGTTCGCGTAGCGTGGCCTTTTGGCCAAGGTTGGAGGTTGGTTGTTCGCGTAGCGTGGCCTTTTGGCCAAGGTTGAATTCTAAATTCTTAATTCTAAATTCTTAATTCAAAAGGGTAGGTTGACATCTGGCACCCTTGTCAGTAATGCACCTGACCGGCTGTGGGATTAATTTTACAGGCTTTTAGCTCAAGTCCACAAGACAATAAATAAAAATTGCTATAATTTTTATCTGATGCCCAGTTTGAGGTAAACCTTGAAAACTGTTGCTGTCTTTTTTGAGGAAGCAGGCACCTTTGCCTACCCATTTACTAAAAAAAAGTATATACGACACATTGCCCAACTTGGTGAAGCAATAGAAGCTTGTGGTGCCAATTTTCGTGTTGTTCGTCACCAATCTTCCTATCTAGGGTCAGGAGAATTTTCCCAGAGTTGGGAATTACGAGATGGACAAGTGATAGAAACTGGTCCTGTCAAAGCTGATGTCATTTTCGATAAAGGATTGTTTAGCTCTGATGGAACTATCCCAGTTCTAAACTGTCAGGAAATTAACGAAATTTGCACCAACAAATATAAAACCTTTCAGCTGTTCAGTGACTATTCTCCCCAAAGCTATCTTGTTAACACCCAAGAAGAGTTTTTTGAGGCACTCGCTAATATACCAGGGCAGTATAAAGTTGTCAAGCCAGTAGATGGTCTTGAAGCTAGAAATGTCCACATTGGAGACGATGAGTTCTTAAAGAAGCAGGATTGCCCCTATCCCTTCTTAGTGCAAGAGTTTCTCGATTCACGCTCAGGTATACCCGGTATTGTCAATGGTGTTCATGACTTTCGTGTAACACTCCTCAACGGGGAAATTCTTCACTCTATAGTACGTACTCCAGCTTCAGGAAAATTAGTAGCATCCGTGACTGAAGGAGGCGAGATGCGTGTTGTAGAAATAGAACTGATCCCTAGCACTGTCTTCGAGCTAGTCGAGCACATTGAAAAACATATGGTACAGTACGGTAACCGGTTTTATGGCATTGATCTTGCCATAGTTAACGGTCAACCGAAAATCATTGAGCTTAATTCTCGTGTTAGCATTTGGGACAATAAACAACATGAAGTATTCGCTAGCACGAAGAGAAAACTTGCCGAGGTTTTAGTAGCACTTTGATAGTTGGGTAGGGTGCGTTAGGGACGGGCGAGCCATCATTTTATGCCTCGTCGTCACCGTTGGGACAGCACGCCCGAAAATTGTAACGGGCAAGATGCCCATTCCACCCACCGGGTCAAACAGCTTTTAGGATATGCACCCTTATCAATTCCACCAAATATCTGAATTATACCAAATATTAAATTATGATCGAGTTTGAAAAAATAATCAACTTAACTGTTGATAAACTCCTTAACTATTTGCAGGAAAATCAAAATACCGACACCAAGGTAATAGATTACAAAAGCCCTCAAACCCTTAAGGAAAAACTCGATTTAAGCTTACCAGAAAACGGAGTTCCCTTAGCCGATTTAATTCCGATTATTGAATCGTACCTCGACCACAGCGTGCGGACTAGTAGCCACAAGTTTTTCAACCAGCTTTGGGGTGGATTTGAGATAACTGGATTATTAGCAGAAATGGTAACTAGTACTGCTAATACTTCTATGTATACCTATGAAGTTGCTCCAGTAGCCACGCTAATAGAGATTAAATTGATTGAGGCTCTCAACAACTTGATCGGTTTTCCTCAAGGTGAGGGGTTGATGGTGACAGGAGGGAGTAATGCTAATCTGATCGCCATGCTTTGTGCGCGACACAAACTCCTACCCGAAGCCAAAAACAAGGGATTGGGAAATCACCAGTTAGTAGCATTCATCTCAGATCAGGCTCACTATTCCTTTTTCAAAGCAGCAAATTTGTTGGGCATGGGGATAGACAATGTAGTCAAAGTCAAATCCGATGGCGATCAGCGCATGTGCCCGCAACAATTAGACGCTGCTATTCAACAAAGCCTAAGGGAAGGAAAAACACCTTTCTTTGTTACAGCTACTGCGGGCACTACCGTTGCCGGTGCATTCGATCCGTTGCCCTCAATTGCAGAAATTACCAGCAAATATGGACTCTGGCTACATGTGGATGGGTCTTGGGGTGCTCCGGTTTTGTTCAGCAACCAGCACAAGCACCTGTTGCAAGGTAGCTCCTTAGCAGATTCGTTTACTTGGGATGCTCACAAACTGATGGGGGTGCCCTTGATTTGTTCAGCTATTCTAGTCAAACAACCAGGGACTTTATTGGAAGCTTGTTCTAGTCAAGGTACTCACTATATCTTCCACGATGATGAAGATAGTGCTTATAATCTGGGAACTATGTCCTTGCAGTGTGGGCGGAAAGTAGATGCCCTTAAGCTATGGCTAGCCTGGAAATACTATGGCAAAAATGGTTATGAAGCAAGAGTTGACCGCTTATTTGAACTCGCTAGCTACGCGGCGGACTATATTCGCAATTGTGAGAATTTAGAATTGATAGTTGAACCAACATTTTTGAATATCTGTTTTCGCTATAATCCCAGAGATAACAGTCTGTCTAATCATGGGTTAGATCAGCTTAATCTGGAGATACGTGATCAATTAATGCGCTCTGGTCAAGCATTAGTCAATTACTCTCAGTATCAAGAACAGATTGTAATTCGCTTGATTCTCAGCAATCCAGAAATTAACGAAGCAGATTTAGATAGCTTTTTTGTTAACTTTATCAAAATTGGTGATCGTTTATTATAGGAGGTACGGAAGAGCCATAAAAACAAAAAAAATCTGACGAATCTATAAGCGAACGGGTAGTGCATCAGCAAAGTGTGGGATAAGCAAGCAAGTCATTCCAACTCCAAGGG
>NZ_CEYLVT010000318.1:0-6771 GCF_982860115.1 Moorena sp. | reverse complement strand
GGCGAACGACGCGCCCCGCGTGGCTGATAGCACCTCAAGTAGCGTGCGCGTAGCGCATTAGCTGATAACTGAATGCTTACCTCAGCATAGCCTTCAGCTTAAGTGGATAGCCACCACAATTATCGATTGCTTGTCTCAATTAGTGGTAAGACTCAAGGCACTTAGCTCGAACGCGAGTTAAGGTAGGTACATAGTCAGTGTCACTGATCAGAACTTAGTCAGACTCTGTCACAAGGATTCTGATCAGGAGATAGTGACTAGTACTCTGTCAAAATTGAATTGAGGGGTAAACTATACTTTCCCGGATGCTTTTACTAAGCATTAGGTATGACTTAACACCGTGCCACCTTGCCAGCGTGCCACCTTGCCACCTTGCCCTAACCCTCAAAACTAAATTGACAGAGTACTAGGGGGTTAGAACACTTCGTCAACAGCACCCCCTGACAGGGTCAGGAGTCATGTGCCAGTATCATGTTTATTTTGAAAAGGCAGGATGTTGAAATCTCTAGTATTCAGCACCCACAGAGGGAGCAGCAAATCCCGATTCTCAATTACCAGGGGCAAACCTTTCGCCTGGTCAGTGTATTTGGTGCCACTCAGGAAGAAGAAGCCATAGCTTTCTGGCGAGACCTAACTGATCATCGGGGAAAAGCTTGTGTATTGTTGGAAGAACCTGAGCGCTACAGCGTTTGGGGAAAAATCCGTCTGGAGCAATTAGGGACTGAACCCAGCTCTGGGGGCACTAGGGTATCCTACATTCAAGCCTGTATTTTGCTACTACAGACGGTGTATATGGATGTGGAAGACTTCTTAGGAGCTAGACAAGCTGGGTTGTTTCAGAAGGATATCGCCAAGATCTTGATAGATTCAAACTTTCCCGAGGTTCAATCGACCCAAGCTGTACAACAATTGCTCAAAATCGACCCCCTTACCAACTCGGATTTTCCTACCTGGGAAGAACATCATCTGATCACCCTGTTGCAAGAACTCTATCGCTTAGGTAAAGGCTATTTTGGCAATACCAACTTTGCTCAGGGGGTTAGCGATATCTTGCAGGATATGCCAGCTCAGGAGCAAACTCAGTTTATCAACTGGCTTAACAACTGTGATCTTGGTCAACTATGGCAATAATCTACATATGGCAATAATCTACAATTAAAAATAAGCGATTAGAATCATTAATATGTTATCTGGCTAACCATAGTCTTATTGTGCCAGTCAGTGATAAGTGTGAAATTCCTATGAGCAGCTCTGCAGAACGGTCATCAGGTAATCTATCTCCCCTCAGCAGCAATACCATCATCTATGGTGGTATTGCTTGGGCGATTATTTCCCTATTATTTTTCTTGCTGTTTGGTATTACATCCCCTGGGCAAGAGAGTCCATTTTGGTACGTGATTAGTACCTACTTTTTAGAATGTATACCCTTCCTAGTAGCAAGTATTCTCTGTTTCAGAAATTGGCGCAGCCCTCAGATTGCCAGTGGACGAAATGTCTGGCTAGGACTCGCTCTGGGGAATCTGTTCTATTTGATGGGTGGCTTGATATTCGGTGTGTGGGAGCTGTATTTTCACCTTAACCCTGATGTATCACTAGCAGATGTGTTTTACTTATCCTCTTACGTATGTCTTGGGGTAGGTATGTTTTTAGCAGTTATTCCCAGGCGCTTAAACTTAGAACTTTGGCAAGGGTTAACGATTATAGCGATTGCCATAGTGGGGATGGCCTTAGCTGCTTTGCTCTTACTTGCCCCTTCCTTCCAATCAAGCACTCCTGAATCTGGTGATGTGACCATTGCGTATTCTATTTCTGACTCGACCACACCACTGCTGGTCTTGGAAAATAATGCTATGGTCATCTCGGCAACAGAGCCATCTGAAATAACCAACTCTGAGGCTAATCAGAGTACCAATCATAATTCTCCAAGGTGGGCGATTGAACTTGACAAGTCACTGAGTGCCTATTCAAACCAATTGACCACCCTCTACATTGGTTGCGATGTAATTCTGCTGATTATTGCCTCATCCCTACTGTTAGCATTTTGGGGTGGACGTTTTTCCCAATCCTGGCAAATGATTGCCGCTGCAACATTTTGCCTGTACATTGCAGATATGTGGTTTAAGTATGCTGAGACTAGACCGAACTACCAAAGTGGCGGTTTACCAGAAGTCTTTTTTGTATTCAGTGGTGTATTGTTTGCAATAGGGGCTGCCCTGGAATATCAAATATCGAGCCGTTCCCGTCGTGGTTCACGCAGGCGAGCTGAAAAAGTAGCATGAGTCCAAGAAAACTATCTGATGTCGATAAACAGGACATCCTAGAACTATATCGACAGACAGCAGAGACAACCTCAACGCTGGCTGACCGTTATGGAGTTAGTAACTCCACCATTAGCCGTATCCTTAAGAGCAACTTGTTGGAGCAAGAATACGAGGCTCTAATTCAACAAAAGCGCTCTAATCGTACTGCTGAAAATCTCTCCTCTTCTACTCTCAAAACGGCTAAGCCTGTGGTAGAAAAAGCCGCTAAATCATCACTAGTTGTACTCAAAAATGAACCATTAGCAGAATCTATCAGTGATTTATTCACTTCAACCTCTACTGATGGACGTCGGCGGCGTAAGCGTTCCTCTGTGGCTGTTCAACCACCAGTGGAGGAAGAGGAGCAACATACCCAATTGCAACTTGATATTACCACATCAGGTTCAGAGGAAGATAAGTCTGTTGATGAGCAAGTTGATGAGCAAGTTGAATTATTACCTGAGCATAAGGGACTAGCAACTAGGAGATTCACCGAGTTGTTGGACGAAGATTTAGGGGATTTGGATCAAGATGATGATTTAGAGGATTTGGATGACCTAGATGACCTAGATGACCTAGATGACCTAGATGACCTAGATGACCTAGATGAAGATTGGGACGATGACTTGCCAGATCCTGAGATTCACGAATCCATCAGAACCTCTGTGGCTAAAAGCGGTTCTTACATTGAAATTTTGCCCCTCTCGGAAGCTTCTCTTCCTAAAACCTGCTATTTGGTAGTCAGCCGAGCGGCGGAGTTAATTGCTCGCCCTCTCAATGAGTTTAGCGACCTTGGACAAATTCCTGACGAAGAAGTTCAAGAAACAACCTTGCCAGTATTTGAAAACCATAGGGTGGCACGGCGTTTTTCTAACCGTTCTGAGCGAGTCATCAAGGTTCCTGATGCTCAGATGCTTCAGAAGACCTCTTCCTATTTGCAAGCTAAAGGAATTACCCGATTATTAATTGATGGTCAGGTCTATTCTATTTAATATCAAGTCCGTTGGCTTCTGGCTGAGGGACTTTGGCCTTTAGGGTTAATGGGAGTCGGGAGTCGGGAGTCGGGAGTCGGAATCCACCCTACTGCTGGCAGAAGGGTGGGAGGGGGGAAGTAAATGGAATGTACTTCATAAGTATGAGAAACGCTATAAATTATTGATATAACTGACTTGCTTGATATAACTTAAGCGCTTTGAGCGAGGGCAAATAGTTGCTCAGCTGTGGACTCAATCAGCTCCCGTTTAACTAGTCGGTAACGCCAAGATTCTGGTATCCCTTGATCTCCATAAAATGCCCCTGCCAATTGTCCGTAAACTGCCCCGGTGGTATCAGCATCATCACCTAAGTTGACGGCTAACAGACAGCCTTCCCGAAACGATCTACTGTGCTCAAAGGCCCATAACGCGGCTTCTAAGGATTTCACGACATAACCTGTGCCCTTAATTTCTGGTGGCTGGCGGTATTTGAAGGATCCTGTGGCAATTTCGTGTATTTCCCCAACCATTGGGTTTTCTTCCCAGTATTGAGGAATGGGGCAATAGAGTTCCGAAAGCAGTTGTTCTTTGCTTACTCCATTAACTGCTCCCACTAGCAGCGCCCCCAAGTAGCGACAGGCATCGACAGCGCTTGCTACTCCATGAGTGGTGCGTGAACTATCACCAGACTTCTCGATCGCTTCTCTTGGTTTTTTAGCATAAAACAAAGGCACAGGAGCCAAGCGCATGATAGACCCATTACCAGCACTACGGGGAGCTGTGGAACCACAGTAAGGGTTTTGGGTTCTTTCAAACTGCTGCAAGGCTTGGGATACTGTGTTTCCAATATCAAAACACTGACCTGTGCTACTTAGATAACCTTCTCGGGACCATCGCAGATACTGCTGTAATTGATCAACTGGATCAAACCCCTGTTGCTCAATCAGACTATGGGCTAAACACAGAGCCATGGATGTATCATCAGTCCAATAGCCAGGCTTCAAACCAAAAGGTCCACCACCCACCATATCTTCAATCGGGGTAAATGAGCCTGGTGGCTTAAACTCTAAAGTAGTGCCCACTGCATCCCCGACAGCCAATCCTAAGAGACTGCCACGGTAACGGTTAATTAGCTCCATATTAGCTCCATTGGATCATTTCTCATCTAATCCATAACGTTTGCTAATCTAGTGTCGTGTTCTTTGCATCTTCGCGGTTAATCAAAATCCTGATTAGCCCAACACCTTCACCCGGAGCTTGTTCAACCAATGAAACCGTTACTCAGACTCTGGCCTATAGCCTTGGTAAATAGACTGGTTTCCTTTCAGCAAACCATTAAACATCAGGGTTGGTGGATTTTGCTATTTGTGATCGGGATGATAATTCCTCTATGGCAGCTTTCCCCATCCTACGCCAGTGGCACCTTTAAAGATGTCCCAGAAAATTATTGGGCACAGCCGTGTATCACCAAACTAGCACAACAAAATATTATCAGGGGTTACCCAGATGGGACCTTTAAACCGAATGCTCCGATCACCAGAGCTGAGTTTGCTGCACTGCTTCTGAAGGCTTTCCCTAGTGCTCCTCAAGTCCGCAATGACCAAAAATTCGTAGATGTAGCAACTAATTACTGGGCTAATCAGGCTATTCGTAATGCTGATAAAACGGGATTTTTGGCTGGCTATCCTGGTAGAGTTTTCCGCCCTAAGCAAAATATCCCTCGTGTCCAAGCGTTAGTATCTTTAGCTAGTGGATTGAAGTATAAACCGGTCAAGCCTTCCCTAGAAACTTTAAAGGCAGCGTTTACTGATGCTACGGCAATTCCGAACTATGCCCAAAATGCGATCGCAGCAGCTACGGAAAATCAGATTGTGGTCAATCCCCCTAATGTGAAGCAATTCAAACCTAACCAACAAGCTAGTCGAGCTGAGGTAGCTGCTTTTTTGTGCCAAGCTACCCAAACCACTGGATTGATTCCTAATCAATACATTGCTAAGCTTGAGCCACCAAGTCCTGGTTCTACTGAAGCGGAGTTAAGAGGGGTATGGCTGACAAATATTGATAGTGAGGTACTGTTGTCTAATAGAGCAGTAACGGATAGCCTACAAAAACTTAAGGAGCTGAACTTTAACACCGTATATCCTACAGTGTGGAATTGGGGTTATACACTATATCCGTCTCAAGTAGCTAAACGGGTAGTGGGACTGGAAGCACGAATATCCACGGAGTTAGAGAAAGACTTATTTGACCCAAAGAAGGGGGTGCAGGGAGGACGAGATGTTCTCAAAGAGATTGTCGAGGCGGGACATGACAATGGTTTGAGAGTTATTCCCTGGTTTGAATTTGGCTTCAAAGCACCTTCCTATTCTGAATTAGCCAAACGCCACCCAGATTGGCTGACCCAAACCAAAGATGGGGTCAAGACTCAAACCACTAAAGGATTAGAACCAGAGGATGAAAGACTACAAGAGATTGTTTGGCTCAATCCTTTTAAACCAGAAGTACAGCAATTTATTCAAGATTTAGTTATCGAAGTTGTCAGCAACTATGATGTTGATGGTATCCAATTCGATGACCACTTTGGCTTGCCAGTGACCTTTGGTTACGATGACTTCACAGTAGAATTGTACAAACAAGAACACCAAGGTAAATCTCCCCCCACTGACCCAAAGGATCAGGAATGGGTACGGTGGCGAGCCAACAAAATTACGGATTTCCTAGCCAAGCTGTTTCGAGCAGTTAAAGACAGTGTTGAAGACAGTAACAATGATGTGATTATTTCCCTATCTCCTAATCCCCAGCGTTTTTCTTACCAATTCTTTTTAGCTGATTGGGCAACTTGGGAACAACGGGGTTTGGTAGAAGAACTAATTGTCCAGATTTATCGAGATAATTTCAGCACTTTCATCTCGGAATTAGACCAGACAGAAGTCAAAAGAGCACGGAGTCATATTCCGGTAGGGATTGGGATTTTAAGTGGTCTCAGAACTCGTTTAGTTCCGGTATCACAAATTCAGCGGCAAGTGGATGCTGTCCGACTGCGGGGATTTGCTGGTGTCTCGTTTTTCTTCTATGAAACCTTGTTGAATATGAGTGATGAACCAGCTTCTGAGCGTCAGAGGGGTTTTGAGGTCATGTTTCCTGAGTCCGTGAAAGCGCCAGATATAGAGGATTGGAAGAAATCGAATTGAGGCGTTGCTGAATTGAAGTATGAATGCGCGACGTCTGATTTTGGTAATGCCACCATTATGCCCCAACTTGGCGGTGCGACCCGTGGCGAATTTAATTCGCCTACGGAAAGCGCACCGGAGGGGAATTTAATTTACTTTTATCCCCCAGTATTGGGGTTCAGGGGACACAATCATACCCATAATTAGCAACCCCGCTCATACTTCAGACATACCTTACGCTGCATTTACTGAAGATGATTTTGGATATGTTCGCTGGGGGGGCGACATGAGAGCTAAAAAGTAGACTGTATAAGCTTCATAGCTCTC
>NZ_CEYLVT010000317.1:0-6781 GCF_982860115.1 Moorena sp. | reverse complement strand
CTCCCGACTCCCGACTCCCGACTCCCGACTCCCGACTCCCGACTCCCGACTCCCTCTTCCCGAATGACAATCAAGATTGGGTAATATCTGCTCAACAGGAGTCCCCCTAAACGGATGAGCCGTCAGAATAATCGTGCCATCCTTTGCTGTTACCCAGCCTTGGGCTTCGATAATCACTTTTTTTTCTGGGACAGGTTGAGGGGGTCTGACATTAGCTTGCTGCTGTAATTGTTGTCTCCTGCTGCTGGCTATGCCAGGACGAGTTCTCCAGCCCACTGTTCTGTCAGTATTAATCACCGGATCTAATCGAGTCGGTGGTAAACCGCCTTTTCCGGTAATGGTAAAGGAACTGCCGCCAGCAATCCGATTATTCTCAAAGCCACAAAGGTCATTGGCCAGGATGGCTTCTGCATCTACCAGGCTTGCTGGTAACTCGGTTAATCCTGAGGTCGGGTCTACGCCTGGGGTGTTGAGTACGACTTCACCGCTGAAGGATGAGCCACGTTCGGAGGTGGAGGTGATGTCATTTCCTAGAGTTTCACGTACCCGAAACTCTAAGCCAAAGATGCCTTGGGCTTTAATCTCAACACGACCTCCTCGGCCTTGTTCAGCATTGGCGGTGATGTCGCTATTTCCCAGACCGACTAAGGTATCAGTATCAATGGTTATATTGCCCCCAGTTGTTGTATTCCTAGCGTTAGTTATAATCAAGCTTTCGTCGAGGAGTCGGATGTCACGGGAATATAGATTAATATTGCTGTCGTCTCCTCCTGCTGTTTCTGCTGAGATGATTCCCTCGTTGTTCAGGAAGATGGAGTTGGCATTAATCTCTACCGTGCCTGCTGAACTCCCCGGTTGAGTGCTTCCAGTACTAATAACTGCTCCATCTTTGACTATTAACTGCCCAGTGGTAATTTTCAACAACTCTCCGGCATTTCCTGTCCCTTGAGTTTGAGTAAACAAGCCGCTGGAAAACTGACCATCGGCTGTCGTACCAATGAGTTGAACAGATTCAGAGGCATCCACTGTCAAATTTCCGCCGTCCCCAAGACCAAAAGTGCCAGCTGAAACTTGCGCTCCATCTTTGACAATTAACTCCTCAGTGGTAATACTCAAATCTCCCCCGTCCCCCTCACCGATTGTGCTAGCTGAAACAACTGCTCCATCTTTGACTATTAACTGCCCAGTGGTAATTTTCAAATCTTTCGCTTTTCCTTTCGTTTGAGTTTGAACCAACAAGGCGCTGCGAATTCGACCATCGGCTGAGGTACCAATCACTTGAACAGATTCAGAGGCATCCACAGTCAACTTTCCCCCGTCCCCCTCACCGATTGTGCGAGCTGAAACTTGTGCTCCATCTTTGACTATTAACTGCCCAGTGGTAATCTTCAAATCTCTCGCTGTTCCTGTCCCTTCAGTTTGAGCAAACAAGCCGCTCGAAACCCTACCATCGGCTGAGGTACCAATCAGTTGAACAGATTCAGAGGCATCCACAGTCAAATTTCCCCCGTCCCCAAGACCAAAAGCGCTGGCTGAAACTAGCGCTCCATCAGAGACAATTAACTGCCCAGTGGTAATACTGACATTTCCTGCTTTTCCTGTCCCTTGAGTTTGAACCAACAAGCTGCTGCGCCTCCGACTATTATTGGCTAAGGTACCAATCACTTGAACAGATTCAGAGGCATTCACTGTCAAATTTCCCCCGTCCCCTTCACCAACAGTGAAAGCTGAAACAACTGCTCCATCAGAGACAATTAACTGCCCAGTGGTAATACTCAAATTTCCGGCATTTCCAATTGATCCTTGATCAGCTTCAGCAAACAAGCCGCTGCGAAACTGACCATCGGCTGAGTTTCCAATCACTTGAACAGTCTCCTCGGCATCCACAGTCAAATTTCCCCCGTCCCCAAGACCAAAAGTGGTAGTTGAAACAACTGCTCCATCAGAGACCATTAACTGCCCTGTGGTAATACTCAAATTTCCGGCATTTCCAATTGATCCTTGAGCAGCTTCAGCAAAAAAGCCGCTGCGAAATTGACCATCGGCTGAGGTACCAATCACTTGAACAGTCTCCTCGGCATCCACAGTCAAATTTCCCCCGTCCCCAAGACCAACAGTGAAAGCTGAAACAACTGCTCCATCAGAGACCATTAACTGCCCAGTGGTAATACTCAAATCTCCCCCCTGTCCTGAGCCAAATACATCCGCAGTTATCAGAGAACCACCCTCAAGGCTGAGCTGAGAAGCCTCAACAACTATCCCACCGCCGTTCTGACTTCCGAGGGTATCCGCAAAAACAAAAGAGCGATCGCGTAAACTCACCTTAGCCCCCTGCAGCTGGATACTCCCACCACCTTCCCCACTGGTATCAACAAAAGCACCCTCGGACAAACTAATATCCTGAAACTCTTGAACTGCTGAATAATCCAATACAAAACTAGTATCCGTTGGTATCAAGTTCACCACACTATTAGGAGCAACACTCCCCAGCTCAATGCGTCCATCGGTTGCTATTAAATTACCACCAGGAATAGTAACCTTACCGCCAATCAGCCCTAATGTTTGAACATTTGGTACCTGAAAAAGACTAGAGTGATTCTCAATACTCCTTGGATTAGATCCAAATTGCAAACCAGAGGGAGTCTTAATCGTCAACAATGGTTTACCATTGAGATTTTTAGCGCTGAATACTGTGCCATCTTCAAACAACACCCGATCAGCAGTAGTCCCAAAAAATGACCCTCCCAGATCTAGTCGGCTATTGGGACCGAAGACAATACCGTTTGGATTTATCAGAAACAAGTTAGCATCACCCAACACTCCCAAAGTGCCCAAAATATTGGAAACATTTGTTCCCGTTACCCGAGTAAGGATGTTCTGAATTCCCGCCGGATTATCAAAATAAACTCGCCCAAACTCGGCCACATTGAAATCTGAGAAGCTGTGGAATAGATTGCTTTCTCTAATCGCCCCACCTTCAATCAAATCCCCTAGGTCACCTCTAACATTGACATTGGGAGTTACTACAGATTTTTCCTTACCCAAGGTATTATCTGGAGTGATTTGGCCTAATGCCGTAGTTGCAGCTAGTAGAGAACAAAAAACAAAGGTACTTGTTTGCACAAGTCCGAAAATCCGAGGTTTCATATTAATTAATGAGCTGCCGATTTTTTCTGATTATTACAGGAAATTTAGTTAAAATTTCCTGATTTAAAAAGTCTTTTTAAAAACTTTAATTAAAATTAATAAAAACTGGAAAATATCAGCTATCAGCCGTGAGCTTTTAGCTGAAAATAAACCTCTTTTCGGAGAATTTAATAGATAGTTTGAGATTTTATATAATTGAAAGTCTGGGGATTTTCCCATCTAAGCATATGCTGTTCGCGTAGCGTGCGCGTAGCGCTAATCGCTGATAACTGATAGCTGATAACTGTTCGCGTAGCGTGCGCGTAGCGCTAATCGCTGAATGCTTACCTTATTAATTCAACTGCTCTCTCAATTCCTGTACCTCCTTAACTTTCGACCGATCACCTAAGGTTTGATAATTCCTTTGTGCTTGGGTTAGCCACTCTATTGTTTGAGTTGGTTTGCCTAAACTGTACTCTACTTGTCCCAGTCCAACTTGGGCCTGAGCTTGCCCTTCTAAATTTCCCGTGGGTTTGGCTAGTTCCAAAGCTTGTAAATAACGACGTTTGGCCTGCTGCTTCAATCCCACGTCCAGGTATAAATCTCCCAAAAGTTGATAGACTGCTACTGTCTGAGTTTCCTGTTTCACCAACCCTTCTAGTAACCCTATGGCTTCCGCCTTCAAGTCATAACGTTGGTACAAATAGGCTAAGGCTAGCCCTTCCGCCCCTTGGGTTAATTGCTGTTGTTTTAATTGGGCAACTGCTGTTCTCACTGACTCAGCTTTTTGGGCATCCAACACAGTAAAACCCAGGTCAGTTCCCTGTTCTTCTTCAGAGGATTTTCCTGTGTCTGTTTCTACAATTAAGAGATAATAGGAGTCTGGTTGTAGGGGAGGACCGGAATAGTCAATTTGTGTGTTGCTCGTTTCCGTTTGCCAGTCTAATGTTAAACCAGCATCTTCTACTCGAACCCTATAGCGAGTAGCCCCAGGAACGGCATTCCAACGTAGTACTGGACGATCATTTAGTAGAGCCGTATTCCGAGGGCTGATGATGTAGGGAATGATCTGATAAGCGCTGCGAGTACGACTTGGGCGGTTAAATCCCCTTCCCCTTGGCTTTCGTGAACCACAACCCTCAGACACCAGGGACACTTGTCCTGTAGGAACAACCCAGACTCTTGAGTTGTTGCACATCACCCTAGCCGATGCCCCAGGACTAAGTTCTAACTGGTCAGAAGGATTGAGTAAAACCCCAAAATCAGCTTTTCGATAGTCTTTCCATTGACTCCGCTTGAGCTTGACATCCCCTTTAATCTCGGAGAGAAAATTTAACGCTATTGTATTTGCCCAAGAAGGATTTGCCGAAGCAGGAGAGACAAACCCAGGCAACATCAGGCTGAGCATGACTCCTGTGAGAATGTTAAACCTCAAAGTTGTTCGCATGATTTTTTTGCCTCCTGTAACTTTTTCTGAGCTAGATGTAACCAAGTATCCTCATCAGGATTGAGTGTAGAACCTAACCAACAGCACTGCTGCCATTGTTGGATGGCTCCAGGCTTTTTCTGCCGTTCCAGCACCTGAGCTAATAAACAATGAGCTGACCCCTGATTTTGGAGATATTGAGCGACTTCTGGGTTACTGGCAATACCTGTGGCAGTTTTTAGTGCCTGCTCTGCCTCTGTATCTCGACCTTGCTGAAACCTCGCCCATCCCAAATTTTTAAACAGGTTGTACTTATCCTCAGGAAAGCTATCCTGCGTGCCTGCTTGTAAAAGACCTTGATTTAGTAGAGCTACTGCTTCGGGATATTCCTTCTTTTTAATCAACAAGCGAGCCAAGTTATTATAGGCTTCTGGCACATCCCCTTTCACTGCGATCAAATACTCGGTGCGGGCTTTATCAAACTGCTGCAATTCCTCATAGAGATTGCCTAAGTTGTGGTGAGCATAGATATTATCCGGATTCAAGGCAATGGCTCTCAAGTAATTCTCTTCCGCTGCCCCCAACTGTCCCTGCTGATAGTTTTTCTCTCCTCGATCATTGTAGGCTTGAGAAATTAAGGGCAAGGCAAACCAAAAGCCCAGTAACAGCCCAGACAAAGCTAAAAGAGGGGTGAATTTTGCCTCTTCTCGATAGTATTGGGGAATTCCTAGTTTAGTGATTAGTTTTTCAAGCCCTTCTCGTCCTGCTTCCGTGAGTTCACTCCTAGCTTCAAGCAAAGTCAAGAAACTAGGAAAAACCACTGCCGCCGCTCCCAGAACGCCCACTCCTCCACTTAGAAACCGACTAGCAATATTAGCCAGCAGTCCCAGACTACCGGTCCACGTGATTACTGTTAGCCCTCTGATTAACCAGTTAACCTCTTTGCTATCTAAATGCCACCACCAATCCTTAGGGGGTGCAGGCAAACTTTCCCGACATTCAGGCAAGTTGAGGACTTTCAGGATCCTACCAGCGTTTTGTTTCAACCGTAAATCGAGCTCCATCACTTCAGATAAGATATCGACAGCAACTGGCTCCTGAGTTTTCAATACCTTTTGAAGAGCATCTCTAGCCGATAAAATTTCTAAAGCTTTTTCCTTAGATAGAGAATTTTTGGGACAGTCTAAATGCTCCCAAGCATTCCGGCAGCGAATCAGGGCAAAGTCAAGTCCCGAATTAGCGTTTTTCATACGTAAGTCAATCTAGAAAATTTGTTGTTTAGCCGCCTTATTTTCTAAATTACCTTCTGGCTGATTAACCATGATATAGCATTTATAAATAAAGGGAAGAGAAAGCCACCCCTAACCCCTCCCAGGAGGGGAAGAGGGAACAGGAAAAAAATTCTGTGTACCTGATTAGGTTAGAAACCACGATACATAATGGTTTGATAAGCGATCGCGAAAACACAAGAGTTTCGGGGTGTGAAGTTATATTTCGGCAACAACACCAGCCCCGTAACGGGCAAGATGCCCATTCCACCCACCGGATCAAACAGTTTTGATGAGATCCACCCCCAGGGAGGAAGCAAAAAATCGATGTAAATTATTAATAGATGAATATGATAATCGCTATAGCTTAATTACTTTGATTGTGAATTCGATAATTTTGGTGACTTTGAAGTTATAGATGCTGCCTTCGTTTTTTTTAGCAAGAAAAACCAAGCGTTCATCGTTGAATGAACACTAAAAAACCGACTTCGTCTTGAGTTACTCTACACCCTGAACTCGAACGAGTCGTTGCTTAATCTCAAAAAGTAATTATATCATCTAGCAAAATTTTTGTCAATCAAATTCTTTTTTTTTACATTTATTAACATTTGATGAGTGTGAGGAGTGTCGGCAGAAGAGAGAAGATAAAAGGAGAAGTGGGGAGACGCGGCTCACCCCGACTCTCTCGGTGCGCTTGACCCGTAATTAAATTCGCCACGGGTCGCACCGCTCCGGGTGCATCTCAGTTTTGAAAATTTTCCGTAGTGGCGTGGCACACCAGTAAAGCTTTGTTGGGTAGAGCTAAAGGGAAACCCAACAAAGCTTTACTGGTGTTGGGTTTCATTCTTCAACCCAACCTACGCTTATTGCACCATTAATGATGTGTCGGTCCAGTAGGGTGCGTTAGGGGGCTCACAGGGGTAGGTTTTTTACATTTGGGTAAAACATGGGACGACCCAGA